>CAZUUQ010000011.1:0-3724 GCA_964622625.1 uncultured Phycisphaeraceae bacterium
TCAGGTGGTAGAGCACACGGCCGTGGCCGAACATACGGAATCGGCCGGTGTGGATGGTCTTGAAGAGCTTGAGAAAACGGGTATCCCCGGGGCCATAGATGCCCACGGGCCGAAAGACGCAGCCGCTCAGGCCGCTGCGAAACGCCTCGGCCGCGAGCAGTTCGCCTTCAAGTTTCGTTTCCTGGTAGATGTCGCCGGGATCGAAGGGCGCGGTTTCGTCGGCCGGCACCTGCTTGATGTCGCCATGCACGCCGACGGTGCTGCAGTGCACCACCCGATCGGCTCCGCAGCGATCGGCCGCGTCCAGCACGTTCCGCGTGCCGCCGACGTTTACGTCGCGGTAGACGCGGTCGTCGTGTTTCGCCGAGCGGTATAGGGCGGCGATGTGGTAGATGACCTGGCAGCCCTCGGCCGCGCGGGCCACGTCAGCCGCGCATGTAAGATCACCGGTCGTCAGCTCAACGCCCGCGGCCGCGAGGGCGCCCGCCCGCGCCGGATCGCGCACCAGAGCGCGAACGCGCAGGCCGCGATGCCGCAGCGTCCGGGCCAGATGCCCGCCCGTGAAGCCGGTGGCTCCCGTCACCAGGACCATCGGCCCATCGTCATGCGTGTGCAGGGTACTGCTCATATCCCCATGTCGGCGGGGTTGGACACAATCGGCGGCCTTTGGGGTTATCGGCAGGCAGACCGGGGCGTCTGAACCGGGGCGAGGTCGCGCAGCTTATCGTACCTGCGCGGGTTCCGTGGGGTCAGTCATACGGTGCCAGGGACATATCGGGTTCATAGACGTCCGCGTTGGCCCAACTCCCGTGCTCGGCCAGATCATAGCGCAGGCGGGCTTCCACGGCCGCAAGGGACTGACCTTGGATGCACAGCTCGTGCCACAGGCCCAGATTCAGCAGCAGCCACAAACGGACATGGTGATCCTGCTGATGATGACGGTGCTCGTGCAGCAGGCGATCGATGTACGACGGCCGCACCAGGCCCGAGGCCACAAGGCCTCTCTCCAGCAGGGCATGCCGCAGGAATCCGTACCGCTCATGGCTGAACCATGTGGCCACTGGGAACATGAACCCCTGCTTGGACCGTTGCATGATGGGCGGCGGCAGGCGGTCGGCCATGAGGCGGCGCAGCACGTGCTTGAGCTCATGATGGCGGACTTTGAGATCAGGCGGAAACCCCGCGAGGAACTCGACCAGCTCATGGTCCAGCAGCGGCGAACGCGCCTCGAGGCTGTGGGCCATCGTGGTGCGGTCGGTGAGCATCAGCGTGTGTTCGGGCAGCCGGGTGACGTAGTCGGCATGGAGCATGCGGTCCAGCGGGTTGGCGGCCGGGGCGCGGTCGTAGGCGTCGGCGATGACGGCGGCCGAGTCGTGGTCTTCAAGCTGGACCCAGGCCGCTTCACTGAAGAGTTCGCGCTTCTGCCGGTGATTGAAGCGGGCGAAGCACGTGGTCTGGGCATAACAGTCACCGGGTGCTTCATGCTCGGCCAGTTCATGCAGCCAGCGCATGCGGGCGGTCCAGCTCTTGTAGGCGAAGGTGTCGGGCAGCAGGGACAGCAGCGGTCCGATCAGCCCGTGACGCAGCCCCGCCGGCAGCAGGCGGTAACGCTCAGCAAGCTCCAGGCCGAGGTAACGGTCGAAGCCCGCGAACAGTTCGTCGCCGCCATCCCCGCCGAGCACCACCTTCACATGTTCAGCCGCGAGGCCGGCCGCCTGCTCCATGCACGCGGCGATCGGGTCGGACGGCTCGTCCATATGCCAGATCATCCGCGGCAGCGAAGCCAGCAGATCGGCCTGCACGATCCGCTCGTGATGGTCCGTGCCATATTGCCGGGCCACCAGGGCGGCGTGTGGCAACTCATTGAAGCTGCTGTCGGACACGCCGATGGCCAGCGTGGTGACGGGACGGGCGCTGTGGGCGGCCGTGTAATGCACCACCGTACTCGAATCCAGCCCGCCGCTGAGCAGCGCGCCCACGGGGACGTCAGCCACCAGGTGGCTTGTCACCGCGTCGTCGAGGCGGCGATCCAGTTCGGCCAGAAGTTCGTCGGCATCGGCGGCATGTTTGCGGCGAAAGTCCAGCGACCAGTACGGCCGCACGTCGAGGCGTCCGTCTGCCATGACCCCGATGTGGCCGGCGGGCAGCTTGTGGATGTCCTCGTACATCGTTCGCGGCGGGGGCACGAAGCGCAGCGACAGGTAGTCCCCGGCCGAGCGCAGATCCATCCGCCGGGGCACGCGCTCGTCGGCCAGCAGGGCCTTGATCTCCGAGGCGAACAGCAGGCGGCCGTCAGCCTGGTGGTAGTAGAGCGGCTTCTGCCCCAGCCGGTCGCGGGCCAGCAACAGCAGGCGGCGGCGGCCGTCCCACAGGGCGAAGGCGAACATGCCGCGCAGGTGCCGCACGCAGTCGAGGCCGTGCTCCTCGTAGAGATGCACGATCACTTCGGTGTCACTCTGCGTGCGCACCTGATGCCCCTGCCGCATCAAATGCTGCCGCAGCGACCGGTAGTTGTATATCTCACCGTTGAAGACGACCCACACGGTTTCGTCTTCGTTGGCCAGGGGCTGATGCCCGCCGGCCAGATCGATGATCGACAGCCGCCGGTGTCCCAGGGCGATCGGCCCATCGACGTACAGACCGGCGTCATCCGGCCCGCGGTGGGTCATCGTCGCCGCCATCACCCGCACACGCGCACCATCGGCCCCGGCCGCGTCGAACATGCCGCAGATCCCGCACATGACATGGTCCCCCTGACTGAGGCAATCCTAGCGCTATCGGGGGGTGGCGGCCACTGCGGTGGAGCCAGTTATTCCTGCACCCGCAGATGCGGCGGGAATGGATACGGCCGGTCCGTCGGCCAGGAGAAAACCTGGGTGACCGAATCGTATGCAAGGCCGCATTGACTCAGGGCGGCGAGGCATGGTCCGTTTTTGTCCGTCGGAAGGTAACGGGCTTCAACCCGGTGCAACCCCATACCTTGTGCTTCGCGAACGGCCAGGGCCAGCATCAGGTGCTCCAGCTTGCGGCCCATGACGCGGCAACTGAGAAGCAGGTCGGGCAGATGGGCGATCGGTCCCTCGCGCTCGATGCTGACCAGCCCGGTCAACCCCAGGTCGCCGAGCTTGTCCGCGACCCGCAGCACCCACACCCGCCGCCCGTCGCGGCGCGACCAGTCCAGCAGCGCTGCTTCATCGAGCCGGCGGGTGCGCAGGTTCATCTGGTTGGTCTTGTTCAGGAGCTGGGCGGCACGGGCCAAGTTGTCGGGAGCCAGCGGCTCGACGCGGACGATCATGTCGAGCGTCATGAGCCAGTCGTCCAGCGAGCCGACCTGGGCGCGGGCCGCGTGCCGCGCGCGGTCGGCCTGAACCATCCGCGTGCGCTGCCGGTCCTCGGCGCTGAGCGTGGGCTGATCGAAGCAGTGCAGCGCCGCCAGGGCCTGGCGATAGCGCGTTACGTCGGTCGGCCAGTCGGGTACCAGCACCTCGGGCAGGGCTTCGCGGACGCGGGCCCGCTCGGCCGGGTTGTCGTCGATGAACACCACCGACTGCAGGCCCAGGTTCAGTTCGGCCGCAAGGTCCGCCACGTTCTGCGCCTTGTCCTGCCAGTTGATCCGCCAGCCGGCGAAATCCTCAAGACGCAGCACCATCTCCGGGTGCTCGCGGATGGCACGCAGGGCCGTGGCCTCGTCGTTCTTGCTGACGATGCCCAATAGCACGCCTCG
>CAZUUQ010000011.1:3824-13202 GCA_964622625.1 uncultured Phycisphaeraceae bacterium
CGACGGCATGGGGCGGCAGCACCCACGTCGGCACGATCGTCAGGCGCACGCGCCCGCGCAGACCCAGCACCATGTCGGCGAAATGATCCACCTGCTCCCGAAGCTGCGATTCATCAGCGGCCTCAGCGTCCAGCAGACGGGCCATCGCGTCACTGATCGACTGCGGCCGGGTCCACACGATTGCCACATCGGGCTTGTTCGCCCAGACAGCGTGACGCTGGTCGAGCAGAAGCTGCGCCACCTGGCCGAAGGGCACGTCTAGGCATTGCAGCCGCGGCTGCAGCGCATCGTTGGCCAGACACGCCGCGAAGTTCGCGGCGTTGAAATCGCAGATGACCGCGCACCGCAGCGTCTGCTCACTCATGGCCCTGCCCGTCTCCCATCAGTCGCTGAATATGCTGCGCCAGTGATGCGACGGTGGCCAGCGGCCGCTGACCTTCGGTGGCCTGCCGCTGACCCGCGAGGTTGACCACGCGGCCGAAGCGCGTCTCGATCTGCTCCTCCGCGGCCACGATCAGGTTCACCAGCGCCATCGAGTCCAGCGGGCTGCCGTCGCCCTGCAAGGGCGTGTGCGGCGAGCGCTCACGGAGCTGCCGCTCAGCCGGGAGCTGGGCGTTGACCTCATCGAGAGCCGCGTAGATGACGGCGTGAATCACCTCAAGGCTGACGGGCGATCGTGAATCGCATCGCCCCTTGTCGCGCGGCGGCGGTTGCGGAGCGGTAGCGACGTCGTCGGACGCGTAGCGCGGCATGGCGACCAGCTTCTGATGCGGCACGAGCATGGTGTCGGGCGGCACATCCTCGCGCAGCACCGCGCCCGCGCCGATGATGCTGTTGGCGCCGATGCTCACGCCGTTGGGTACCGTGATCATCGCCCCCAGCCAGCAGCCGGGCCCGATGGTGATGCCCCCGCCGCGCAGGTCGAGACCCTGCTCGTGAATCGGCACGTCAGCGCGGTCGTGCTGATATTGCGAGCCACCGAGGAAGACATACGGGCCGATCATCGCGTCGTCACCGATGCGCAGTTCGACCTGTGTGGCCGCCAGCGTGGTGTGGTGGGACACGCTCACCCGCCGGCCGATGTCGATGTAACCGCTCTTGGTCCGCACCATCACGCCGTCGCCGAGGATCGTGTCATCGCCGATGCGTATGCCTTCATTGTTCTCGCCGCGGGCGTCGAGGGCGCAGCCGTCGGAGATCACGACGTTGCGGCCGATGTCGATCTTGCCCGGATGGCGGATGACCAGGTCGGCGCCGAAAACCGTGCCGCTCCCGATGCTGCGGAAAAGGCGCGGGTAAAGCAGCTTCCGCGCCGCCAGGCCCAGCGCGCCAGGCAGGACGCGCCCCAGCCACACGATCAGCTCGAACTTGAGCGTGTACCAGAGGCTGTGCGACCCGACGACCAGATCCTGGTATCGCCGCAGGGCCGAGCGACGCGCGTCGGTAACGCGGGCCTGGGCCCGGACCTTGCTGCTGTCGGTGGACTCGTCCAGGGTCACAGGTTTCGCTCCGCAATGGTTTCGGGGACGGCGACGGCCGCGTGGATCGGTACGGGGGATGTGCCACGCAGAAGCATCGCCGCGAACAGCACGCCGCCGACGCTCGCCTGCACGTAACGCAGCGCGATGACCAGCAGCGACAGGGCCAGACCCTGCTCGGCCGTGCCGCCCACCAGCGGGAAGAAGAACACGAACGCACCGTCGCGCACCCCGATGCCGTTGATCGACGGCAGCACCTCGCTGAGAAAGATCAGCGGCAGAACGGCCACCAGTTCAAGGAACGCCACATCTGCGGGTGCGATGTTGAGAGCGCGGGCGTAGCAGGTCACGATGAGCACGACGTTGAACTGGAAGCTCAGCGACAGCCCCGCCGTGGCCGCGAGGACTTTCGGGCAGCGGCGGTAGACATTGAAGCTGCGCAGGATGCGCAGGGGGAAACCAAGATACCTCGACGGGATATGCGGCAGGCGCGACACCACCGCATCGCTGGTGATGGCCAGAAAGAGGGCAATGCCGCCGACATAGACCAGCAGCACGAGCAGGGCTGCGCGGCTGTCCAGCAGCAGCAGGCAGCCGGCGATGCCGATGGTCAGCAGCGCCAGCAGCCCCATGACGCGGTCGAAGAGCACGGAGGCGGCGCTCTTGCTCATCTTCGCCCCGTGGCGGTGCAGGGCCAGGACACGATACACGTCGCCGCCGAAACTTGTGGGCAGAAACAGGCTCAGGAAGCCGCCGATGAGATGCGTCTTGAGCAGAAACAGGAACCGCACTCGCAGCCCGTCGGCCGCGAGCACGATCTTCCACTTCACCGAACTGAGCGTGGCCTGGAGCTGGTGCAAGGCCAGGCCGAGAATGACCCAGCGCCAGCGCAGGTTGGTGAACTCGCGGGCCATCTCGGGGATGTTGATCCAATGCAGCAGCAGTGCCAGCAGCCCGAAGGAGAGAACCAGCTTCAGCGCCAGCAGTGCCGCGGCCGCGCCGCGCCGCCGCGACGACAGGGGTGCATCCGCCATGGACGTGCTGCCGTTCAACCGTGGCCCTCACTTCATGGTGACCGATCCCACCATATCCCCGGCTACCGCCCCCGTCGCCTCCAGGCCCTGCCGCAGCGAAGACCGCGGCTCGAAGCCCAGGACGTGGCGGGCCTGCGTTGTGTCAAAGGCATTGTCGGTGTCGAAGAACTCCAGCGATCGCCGCGAGATTGGCGGGTTCTTTCCCAGCGGCCGGCACAAACCCTCGCACAACAGCGCGAGCCCATAACCCAGCGAGTACGGTACGCGCAGGCGCGGGCGGGGCAGGCCATAGACTTCGCAGAACGTCTCGATCAGTTCGTGACAGGGCATGGCCCGCGGGCCGGCGATCAACAGCGTCCGCCCCACGGCATTGTGACTCGAGGCGGCCAGTTCACACGCGGTCATCAGGTCGGCAATGTAAAGCGGGTGGCGCAAATTCCGTCCCCGGCCGATCATCACGAACCGCCGGCGCTTCAGCAGCCGCCGTATCTTCGCCGTGCGCGGGCAACCCGGCCCGAACACCCACGACGGGCGCAGCACCACCACGTCGGTGCCGACGCGTCGCCCCGCTTCGAGCACCGCCTCTTCACCCGCGAGCTTCGTGCGCCCGTAGATCGACTGCGGCCGCGGCGGTGTCTGCTCGTTGGCCGGACATTGCGCCAGCCTTCCATACACGCCCACCGAACTGATGTGCACCCAGCGCTTCACACCGCGGCGGGCCGCAAGCTGCACGAGGTCGGGCAGGCTGTGGGCGTTCACGTCCCAGTAAATGCGATCGTCCGTGCTCTGATCGAGATGGGCGGCCGCGAGATGAAAGACTGTGTGTACTCCATCCAGCAGACGGTCCATCAGAACGTGGTTGCGGAAGTCGCCGACGACCGCTTCAAAGCGTTGGATGTGCGGCGGTCCGGCGCTGTCGGGATAGTGCAGGTCGATCCCCGTCACCCGCCAGCCGGCATCCGCCAGGTGGTTGGCCAGGTTCAGCCCGATAAAGCCGCCAGCCCCAGTGACCAGGCAGCGCCGTGCGGTCATGGTCACGTCACTGGCCCTCCTTCACGGGTGCCTGCTGCGGGCTGCCGGTGTCCCGCACCACCTCGACAACCGCCACGTGCCCGTGGGTGAAGAACAGCAGCCAGTCAAGCTGCGAGAACAGCCAGACCAGGGGGTATATCCGCTCATACAGCCTGTATGCCTTGCCGACCGAAGCGAGTTGCGCCGACGTGGCGGGGGCGATGGTGCCGGCCTCCACGGGCTGGGTGCTGTGCCGCGCCAGCTTCTTGACGTAGGCGTAGTTGAGCGCCAGCTCGACCAGCTCGGTGAAGAATCGCGAGAAACTGCGCGTCCGACGCGGCGACAATCCGCAGCAGGCGGCCATGTCCACCAGTTCACCGGCATCCAGTCCGTCGCGCATATGCCCGTAGGCGGCCGCCTTCATGCCCAGCATGTCTTTGAGCAGACGGATGAGCTTGCGGCGGTTGCGCCCCGGCGCGCTGAGGATCACCCGCCCGCCGGGCGCGGTCACACGCGCCAGTTCGCGCGTCAGCGTCAAGGGATCCTGCACGTGCTCGTGCGCGTCGATGCACACCACCAGATCGAACCCCGCGTCGGCGAATTCCAGGTTGTCGCGTTGCACGTGATGCACAGGCTGGCACAGCAGCGAGGACATCTCCACCAGGCTGCGGCTCTCCATGTCGGCCCAGGTCCACTGCCCGCCCAGTTGCCTCAGGTGCCAGTTCATGGCCCCGTTGTTGTCCCCGCATGTGACCATCAGGCAGCGCCGCCCCGCGTCCAGCGGCCCGATCAGCCCGCGCAGCACGCCCAGCCGCTGCCGTTTCTTGAGCGTGCGACGGAACATGCGCAACTGCCACGGCTCATTCGCCGTCGCTGCACCTGTCGCCGTGTTGTCGGCCGTCACCGGCATGAAATACCCGTGTTGTGTCCCACCGCCGTCACATCGCGGCCGAACGCCACGCAAATGGAAGATGCAGGCTACTGCCCGAAGCGTTCCGCAACGACATGATAATCCCGTGGCCGCCTCAAACAAAGGCAACTTCGCGACTATCTACCGGCACGCCCGTCGGTCACGTCGGCGCGGTCGGCCTCACGGTCCAGCGCCAGCTGCCGCAGTCGGCTGGCCACGCGTCCCGCCACGGCCACGTCGCCGATAGCCAATTGCACCACATTGATGTCCGATGTGCTGAAGTAATGCGTGGCACGCAGATCCCAGACACGCTTGGCGCCAGGCAGCATGGCGTAGAGCGGTCCGCGGCCGGCACGGATGTTGGCGAATTCCTGGTCGAAGCGCACGAACAGGATCGGCGGATGTTCCGACCCAAGCTGCTGGGCCACCACATCGGCGTGGTAATACCGCTGGCGGATCGCGTCGATCTGGTCGGCCGACAGGGCGTCGGACGGCAGGTGACGGTCGCTGAGGAACCGGTGCCGCCAGTAGTCGATCCGATCGTCCACATCCCTTGCGCCGGCGCCGAAGAGCACAGCCTGCACGACCTTGTCGCGGATGATCCCCTGGTCGCCACGGGCGAGCAGCCTCAGAACATCGACGCAGCCCATTGAATGTCCAATGATCACGATCCGCTCGACACCCGGCTGCTGCGCCAGCACGCGCAGGGCCGCTTCCTGTGTCGGCAGTGGATCCCATGCGTCGATCGGCGCGTCGAGCGGCGGCAGCGGGGTTTGGCCGTAGCCGGGATGGTCCACCAGCAGCGCCGTGTAACCGGCCGTGACGAGGGCCCGGCGGATTACGCGGGCCGCCTTCTGTCGACTGCCCATCGGGTGCGCGCCGTGAAACACCAGCGCCCCCATGCCAGTCTCCGGCCTGTGCGAAGCCCGCAGCCACGCTGTCGCCCCCGTCGCCAGCTCGATCCTCTGCACGTCGTCGGTGGGAAGCATGACGCCCATGGACGGTGTGAACAATGAGTGCCGGGCTGTGGGTTGATCATGCCAGCGCACCGCGATGCTGCCGACCAGCAGCGCCACGCCCGCGGCCAGCATCAGGGCCATGGCTGCGCGCAGGATCCCACGCACCGCCCACATCATGCTTTTGGGCTGCAGGTGCGCCACAAGCTCGCCGAGAATGAGCACCAGCAGAACCAGGCCGAGCGTCGCCAGCAGCGTCAGCGGCGGGATTGAAAGTGCCGCGAAGACGAATGCCGCCAGCACGTCCAGCATCGGCTCGATCACGCGGCGCGGCGCGGCCGCCGTGCTGGCCCAGCCCAGGAGCGCCAGCGGCAGCACTGGCCACAAAGGCGACCATCCGCCCAACAGCGACACCGCCACCCACACCGACGTCATCGCGTACACCCACCCGCCCAGCCGCATCAGGCGCGGCCACGATGCCTCACGCGACAACACGCCCACCCACCGGGTGAACAAGGTCAACAGGAGCAATGGCACCACATTCACCATGGCAGCTCCCAGGCACGTAAAGCATGCGGTATGCGGACGATGGCATGATAACTTCTCACTGCGTGGCAATGCATATGCGCAGCTCCTTCCTCACACCTGCTGGTCGAACCGGCGCATCTCCGCCGTCAACCGCTGGGCCGACCAGTTGAGCGCCGCCGCGACGCGCTGCGCCAGCAGCCCGATCTGCCGCGGGTCCGCCCCCCAGTCGCTGCGCCGAAGCAGCACGTCATCCAGATGCAACGCCGCCTCGCACTCTGTCATTGCTTTCAGCGCGGCTGCCAGCGTCGCGTGATCCGCATCGCGAACGGCCGCCGGATCGGTCAGGTCCAGCGGCCACGACTCGATGCGGCGATCGCTATCAGCGCGATAGGCTGGCAGCGAGCCCAGCAATGCGGCCAGCGCCTTCTGCCCCACAAGCCGCGCCGTCGTGAACTTCACGCCACTGACGCTCACCAGCCCCGTCGGCCCACCCTGCGAGCTGTGCTTCACAATCACCTCTCGCACCGCCAGCTCGTCACCGCCCGCTTCTCGTGCCGGCAGCAGACCCGCATACACCCGCACCACATCCGCCCGCGTCACGTTCAGCCCCGGCACCGCGGCATTCAGGTCGCCGAGAAACGCATCGAGCTGCCCCACGCTGGGCGCCGGCGTCGCCACCTCACCATGCCACGGCGCGTGGTACGTGCCCGCGAAAATCCGCCCCTGCCACGGCACGAGAAAATACACCCGGCCGCCAGCTACCCGCGGCTGCACCGCCACGGCACAATCGGATACCGCCGGTCGATCCAGCAGCACGTTGCACGCCAGTGACGGCCGGAATACATGCTCCCACGTCCCCCCGCCCGCCAGCTTCCGCGCCATCGCCCGCGACCACGGCCCGGTCGTGTTGATCACACCCTCGCGGCACGCGAAACGCACCGCCGCCCCCGTTTCACGATCCACCGCCACGACCCCTCGTGCAGCGCCCCCCTCGACGATCAGCTCCGTCGCTTCGACATAGTTCAACCCAGCCGCGCCCAGACCGCCCGCCCAAGCCAGCATCTCCATCAGCACCCGCTGGCTGTTGACCATCATCGCATCGTGCCACAGACCCGCCCCGCGCAGACCGGCACGATCCACCTGCGGAAAACGCGCGATCGTCTGCTCCGGCGAAAGCACCCGCCCGCCCGCCAGATGCGTCGCCGTCGGCACACCCTCGTTACGCCGACGCGATAGGAAGTCATTCATCGCCAGCGCCACGCGGAAAACAGCCGGCCGCTTCAACCCCTGGCCGTACAGTGGCAGCAGACACGTCAGCGGCCGCACCAGGTCCGGAAAATGCGCGCAGAACCACCGCCGCTCCGCCACCGATTCACCAAACCGGTGCAGGTCCAGCTTCTGCAGATACCGCAGCCCGCCATGCACGATCCGCAGCGAGTTCCAGCTCGTGGCCGCGCCGAAATCGTCGCGCTCCAGCAGCAGCGCCGACTTGCCCCGCCGCGCCGCTTCCAGCAACGTCGCGATGCCGTACACACCGCCGCCGACCACGATCACGTCAAACGTGCGCTCCGCCGCCGCGTCCACGTCACGCACCATGCCGGGGGACCGGGAAGCAGACGACCCGCTCATACCCGCCACCTCCGCCGCCAGTCGGCAAACACCATCAGCGACCACAGCACATGACTGTGATTCGCCCGCCCCGCCAGATGCTCCGCCTTCAACCGCCGCACCTGCGCCACATCAAACAGCCCGTCCGCCGCGAGCGGCCCCTCATCAAGCAGCGATTCCATCAGCGGCCGAAAGTCGGTCTTCAGCCACTGCTTGATCGGAATACTGAACCCTTCCTTCGGCCTGTAAATGCACTCGCGCGGGACATACCGGCACGCGATCCGCTTGAGCAGCACCTTCGTCTGCTTCGACGTCGTCTTCAGCCGCGACGGCACGCGGAACGCCAGCTCCACCAGCTCCCTGTCCAGCAGCGGCACACGCAGCTCCAGCGAGCAGGCCATCGACATGCGATCGCTCTTCACCAGGCAGTTGTCCACCAGATAACTGCGCGTGTCGACGTAGCACGCCCGGTCCACCGCATCCAGATCACCCGCCCGCGCCGCCAGCGCCGCGATGTGCCCCTCCACCGGCGTACCCATCTGCCGCAGCGCCGCGTCGGTGAACAGCAGCGGCCGCATCACCGCCCCCGTGAACACCCGCCACCGCGCGTGGCCGAGCACCGTCGGCTCATCGAGTCCCTCGATGAAACGCCTGGCTTTGTTGATCAGCCCCTTCTTCGCCGCGGTCGGACGCAGACGCCGGATCAACCCCGCACCCGCAGCCCGCAGCGGACCGGGCAGCCGCGACCACTGCTCCGCCTTGAGCTGCGCCTGGAACGTCTCGTACCCGCCGAACAGCTCGTCGCCCCCGTCGCCCGACAGCGCCACCGTCACGTCCCGCCGCGCGTGCCGCGAAACCAGAAACGTCGGGAAGATCGAAAAATCCCCGATCGGATCGTCCATGAAGTGCATCAGATGGTCGAACAGGTCCGCCACGTGCGGCCGAATGATCTCATAGCGATGATCCACACCCAGATGGTCCGCCGCCTTGCGCGCCCACGCCAGCTCGTTGTAGCTCGGATCGTCGAAACCGATGCTGAACGTCCGCGTCTTTTCACTGTCGTGATCGCTCATGTGCGCGACCACCAGCGAGCTGTCCACCCCGCCGGAAAGAAACGCACCCAGCGGCACGTCGGCCACAAGCTGTCGCCGCACCGCCTCGGCAATCTTCCCGTCCACCGCGTCGGCCCAGTGCTCAACACCCCAAGGCTCATCCTGCTGCTCGCCACTGTCACCCAAACCGCCGCCGCCCGCCGCGCCGCCGATCGGTATGTCCCAGAACCGCCGCACCTGCGATCGGCCGCTGTCCAGCTCCACCGTCATCAGGTGCGCCGGCTCCAGCTTCCGCACGTCGCGCAGCAGCGTGCCCGCGCCGGGGATGTATTCCCACGCCATGAACTGCCCCAGCGCGTCGACGTCCAGCTCCCGCCGGATCAGCTCGCTGGCCAGCAGCACCTTGATCTCCGAACCGAACACCAGCCGCGCGGCATCGAGGCTGTAGAACAGCGGCTTGATGCCGATGTGGTCGCGCGCCAGCACCAGCCGCCGCTGCCGCATGTCCAGCAGCGCCACCGCGAACATGCCGTTGAGCCGCTCGGCGAAGTCCAGCCCGACCTGCTCGTACAGGTGGACGATCACCTCCGTGTCGCTGCTGGTGACGAACCGATGACCCTGCCCCGCAAGCTCCTGCCGCAGCTCGCGGTAGTTGTATATCTCGCCATTAAACACGATGGCGACGCTGCGGTCCTCGTTGAAGATCGGCTGATGCCCGCCGGCCAGGTCGATGATCGACAGCCGCCGCATGCCGATGCCCGCGCCCTGGTGCAGAAAGCAGCCGAAGTCGTCCGGCCCGCG
>CAZUUQ010000011.1:13302-24053 GCA_964622625.1 uncultured Phycisphaeraceae bacterium
TTGAGCCGCACGTCGTCGAAGATCGAGTTCTCAATCAGAAAGTGCCGCCCCGGATCGATGCCGCGCGACAGGGCGTAGTCCCGCAGATCAGGACAGATCGTGATCACCCCGTCAGCCGCCTTCAGCGCCCCGTCCTCCAGCCAGTGAAACGAGCCGATCAGCAGCTTCGACCGCGTGAACTTGAAGTTGGTCAACTGCTGCGGCAGGCTCGAATGCATGTCGTAGACAAGCTTGAACCCCAGCAGCGGCTTGAGAAAGCGGCACCAGAACACCGCCTCCTCGTGCGCATGCACGAAGTCGTACCGCCGCCGCAGCAGCAGGGCGATCGTCCACAGAACCATGAACACATCGTGCACCGCCTTCTGCCACGATGGGCCGATCTTCACCGGCCCCAGAAACCGCAGCGCCGGCGTGCGGATGATGCGCACACCCGGCAGGTCCACGTCCTGGCCCTGACCGTAGGTCAGCAGGTCGACGCGCAGACCGAACTGGGCCGTGACCATCGTGCGGTAGTACACGCTGAACGGCGTGCCGCGCGGCGAGAAGAACGGCTGGGGCGCGATCGCCAGCACCCGCCGCGGCCTGCTGTCGTGGTCAATCTGGCGTCGGCTGTTCACCGTTCAAACCACCTTTGCCGTCACCTGTTGCGTCGTCGCCTTACCGAAGCGCTTGCGCCAATGCATGGCCGATTGATACCACAGAAATGCTGCGGGCGTCTCCAGCCGTCCGAAGACTGGCTGCCAACCCCGCAGCGCGCGCAGATGCTGTCGCAGTGCTTCCGTTGGCCGCACCTCGTCCAGTTCCGCATCGAGCACGAAACCGTACCGACCCGCCTTCGTCTGCTGCGCCCGGAAGGGCAGGGGGTCACTGCCCGGCAACACCGCCAGACCCTTCGCCGCCCCGCGCCCCAGCAGTGCGGGCGTCCGACTCACGTTCAACCGACCCGCGTTGTCCCCCAGCAGCAGGTCCCCGGGCCTGGCCGCCTCGATCAGCTCCGCCGCGATCGCGCCCCGTCGGCCCGTCCACTTGCCGAAGCCCCACGGCAGCAGCGCGACGGCATCACGCTGCCGGCACCAGTCGAGCACTTGCCCGATCGGCCGTCCGTCGTCGCACGCATCCACACACGCCAGCGCCAGCACCTCCAGCCGCTCAGCCGTCACGATCTGACGACCCGCGATCAGCAGCAGCCGCGCCCCGTCGGGTCGCGCCAGCCGCACCGCCGCCCCGTCCGCGCAAGCCTCGCCCGACCACCCCGTCGGCAGCGCCCGCCGACCGGACTTCAGGTCGCTGAACACCTCCACGCCCGCCGACTCGGTGAGCATCAGCACCCCGGCCGTCGCGCCGTCAGCGTCGACCCACTGCCCGGCCCGCGCAAAGCGACGCACCGCGGCATCGAATGTGCGGCCCAGGTCAAAGCAATCGTGCATATGCACATGCGCGTCGATCAGCCACCGTCGGCCACACGCCGGCGAATCCCCCACCCTCCCAGGAAGGGGCCGGGGAAGGGTCAAACGGCCAGCCCCCAGTGGCGCAAAGGCGCGGAACAGGCCGTATACACCCAGCCCGAATGCCAGGTCCGTCACCGCGGTGATCGGCAGTGTCTGCAGCAGTTCATCCGGCTGCGAGTGCCGCACGCCGTACAGGATCGCCATGCCGAATCGCTGTTCGCTCAGCGGCCACAGGAACATGACGCCGCGTCCGTAGGTGATCGCGTCGGTCAGCAGGTGAGAGGCGCAGCACAAGAAACCGACGAGCATCAGCCGCGTCCAGGACAGAGGGACGATAAAGCGAACAACAAAGGCAAACAGCGGCGCGAACAACAGTGCGAAAGCCAGCGAATGCACCGGACCGTTGTGAAAGTCCCCGAGGCTGCCGTAGCCGAGAAACGCGGGCAGAGCGTCGAGGTCGGGGGCCATCAGGGCGAAAGCGGCCGCGCCCAGCAGCAGCAGCTTGCGCGGGCGCGACAACCGGTCGACGGTCGGATTGCGCATCGAAGGCCAGGCGACGGCCGCGAGACTGAGATGGGCGATGGGCGAAGACAAACCGTCGCGAATCCTCTTGCGTGGCAACTGTCGGGCGGGTGGCGTGTGCGGCGCAGGTCGCAGGCTGGATGATCGCGCAAGCGGCTCAACCCGACGCGGCGTGTTCGGGCCGAGACGGCGCGGCATCCTTCGGCTGATCGCCGGTGTCCGCGCTCCGGTCGCATCCCCGGCTCACGCGGGAGATCCGGTACGACGGCCGCCCCTGGCTTTCGTGATAGATGCGCACCAGAAGCTCGCTGATCACGCCCATCATCAGGAAATTGATCACCCCCAGGCCCAGGATCAGCGAGAACAGGAACAGCACGTTGTTGTTCAGTCGAATCACGCCGCGGAAGCCGATGCCGAAACGCTCCATCAGGGCCACGACCATCAGCAGCATCGCGCAGGCCGTCGTGATCATGGCCAGCTTGCCGAAGAAGTAGAGCGGCTTGGTCAGGTAGTCGCCCAGGAACTTGATGGTCATCAGGTCCAGCAGCACCTTGATCGTCCGCCGCAGGCCGTACTTGCTCTTACCCGCCTTGCGTGGTCGGTGGTTGACGACCATTTCCGTGATGCGGGCCCCGTGCCAGCGCGCCACCGCCGGCAGGAAGCGATGCATCTCACCGTACAGGTGTACGCCTTCCAGCGCCCGACGGCGATAAGCCTTGAGTGTGCAGCCGAAGTCGTGGATGTACGTCCACGTCATCTTCGCGATCAACCGGTTGGCCAGTTGCGACGGCAGCCGACGGGTGACGAGCTTGTCCTTGCGGTTTTTGCGCCAGCCGCTGACCACGTCGTAACTGGGCGGACCTTCGAGCTTGCGGACCAGCGCGGGAATATCGCGCGGGTCGTTCTGCATGTCGCCGTCCATCGCCACCAGGACCTGCCCGCGGGCCCGCTTGAAGCCCGCGTCCAGGGCGGCCGTCTGTCCGTAGTTGCGGGTGAACTGCACCACCGTCACGCGCTCGTCGCCGGCCGTCAGGTCGCTCAGGTAAGGGCCGGTGTTGTCGTAGCTGCCATCGTCGACAAAGATCAGTTCATAATCCAGGCCGCTCTCATCGAGTACCTGCCGCAACTCCTGGTACAGCGGCTGCACATTCTCCTGCTCGTTGAAGACGGGTACAACGACGGAGACGTAAGGACTGTTGGGGTCCAGCCTCGCGCCTTCGAGCACGGATCGATCAGGACTGGAACGGTCAAGCATGGATCGCTCCCGCCTTCAGCGCGCCTCGGTGGGGCGTAGCACCCGCCCGCCTGCGGGGTGCGCGGATTGGGTCAGCCCAGGGGTCTGAGATCACCACAACCTTTATCGGCCAGACCGTGCCGCCCGTCGCAACCCGCAACGCCTCGACGCGCCCCGCGTGCCGTGGAGGTTCCCGACTCCATATGCCGCTGTCCACCCGCTCGCCCCCTATGGCGACGTGGTTATTGTCCTGAATCTTACCCCACGGAGCACTGGAAAACCAGTGAAACCCCCTATAACCACTCCAGCAGGCGCGGTGCGAAATAGGTCACAATCAGGTCCGCCCCCGCTCGTTTGATGGCCCAAGTGGTCTCCATAGCCGCAGCCTTCAGGTCCACCCATCCCTTTTCCGCGGCCGCGTGCAGCATCGCGTATTCGCCGCTGACGTGGTAGGCCGCCACCGGCACACTGCACGCCTGACGCACGCCCGCGATCACGTCCAGATAACCAGCCGCCGGCTTGACCATCACCATGTCCGCCCCCTCCGCCAGGTCCAGCGCCAGCTCCGTGCGCCACTCCCGGCCGCGGCGGTAGTCCATCTGGTAGCCCTGCCGATCGCCGAAGGTCATGCCCCCCTCACCCGCCTCGCGGAACGGGCCGTAGAAGTTCGACGCATACTTGACGCTATAGGCCAGGATGGCCGTCTCAATGTGACCGTCCGAGTCCAGCGCGGCCCGGATCGCCGCCACCTGCCCGTCCATCATGCCCGACGGCGCGACCACGTCCGCACCCGCCGCCGCCTGTGCCGCCGCCACTTTCCCCAGGTTGGCGAGCGTCGCGTCGTTATCGACCACCCACTTGTCATCCCCAGCCGCCAATACGCCGCAGTGCCCGTGATTCGTGTATTCGCAGAAGCACAGGTCGGCATACATCACCACATCCAGACCGGCATCCTTTACAGCTTTGAGACAGCGGTTCACCGGCGCGTCCGCGTCGGCCGCGTAACCGCCGGCCGCGTCTTTCTTCGCCGCTGGCGTGACGCCGAACAGGATGAACTGCCGCAGCCCCTTCTGTGACAGCTCCCGGATCGCCTGCACGGCCTGCTCCACCGGCAACTGACTGACCTGCGGCATCGACGTCACCGGCCGCGGCTTGTCCATCGCGCCCACGAACAGCGGATAAATCAGATCGTCCAACGTCAGTTTCACGTCGGCCGTCGCGTCGCGCAGCACCCGGCCGCGCCGCAGACGTCGCGGGCGAATGGGCCGCGGAGATAAACCGCTCGGTGGTGGCGTGTTCGGCTTTGGCATCGGTCCGCACCTCGCGTGGCCAATCGTCCAGTCACGTGGCCGATCCATACATTCCCCGCCGCAGCGGCCTGACGCAAACCCCAGTGCTCCTGCACGCCGCATCCTTGACCGCCATTTGCCCGGCTGTAGCCTGTGGCCATGTCGAGCCACGCTTCGCCCACACCGGCCGCCGGCAAAGTCATTCTCGTCGGCGCCGGCCCGGGCGATCCGGGCCTGATCACGGCCAAGGGCCTGGCCGCCCTGCAAAAAGCCGACGTCGTGGTTTACGACGCCCTGGCGAATCCCCGTCTGCTCGCTGCTGCGCCGGCCCACGCCGAACTGATCGACGCCGGCAAGCGGGCCAAAGACCACACCCTCACCCAGGACCAGACCAATCAGCTTCTGGCCGACAAAGCCAGGGAAATGCGGTCCGACGGCCAGGGCAAGCTCGTTGTGCGTCTCAAGGGCGGCGATCCTTACCTGTTCGGCCGCGGCGCCGAGGAGGCGGCCTATCTCGCCCGGCAGGGTGTGACGGTGGAAGTCATCCCCGGCATCACGGCCGGCATCGCCGCGCCCGCCGCCGCGGGCATCCCCGTCACCCATCGCCGCATGGCCAGCACCGTCACCTTCGTCACCGGCCACGAGCAACCCGACAAGCCCGACACGGCCGTGGACTACCGCGCCCTGGCAGCCCTTATCAGTGCCGGCGGCACCGTCTGTTTCTACATGGGCGTGGGGCGGCTTGCGTCCATCCGCGACGCACTGATCGCCGGCGGGCTGGACCACGGCACGCCCGTCGCCGTCGTGCAGTGGGGCACACTGCCGCGGCAGAAATCGGTGCGATCGTCGCTGCGCCGGGTGATGGAAGATGTGGAGCGATCGCGCGTCGGTTCGCCGGCGATCATCGTCGTCGGCCCGGTCGCCGCCATCACCGAGCCGGGACTCGACAGCTTCACCCGTCGGCCGCTTTTCGGCCGGCGCATCATCGTCACCCGCACCCGCCAGCAGGCCTCCGAACTGGCCGCACAACTGGCCGATCTGGGCGCCGACGTGCTCGAAGCCCCGACCATCCGCATCACGCCTGCCCCCGCCGCCGAACTGGCCCGCGTCGATGCCGCGCTGCGACAACTTGCCGACTACCACTGGCTCGTGCTCACCAGCGCCAATGGGGTGACGGCCCTGTCGCAGCGACTCGACATGCTGGGCCTCGATAGCCGCGCTCTGGCGGGCGTCAAAATCGCCGTCGTCGGACAGGAAACCGCCGACGCTCTGCGCCGCGATCTGCACCTCACCGCCGATCTGACCCCGCCGCGCTTCACAGCCGACGCCCTGGCTGATGAACTGCTCGCCCATGGCAACGTGGCGCGTCAACGCTTTCTGCTCCTGCGGGCCGACATTGCACGGCCCATGCTCGCCCAGCGCCTGGCCGACGCCGGCGCGATCGTCGACGATATGGCGATCTACCAGACAGCCCCGACCGAGGCCCTGCCCGACGACGTGCTCACCGCCCTGCGCGACAGGCAGGTCGACTGGATCACCTTCACCAGCGCCTCGACGGCCCGCAACATGGTCGACCTGCTGGGCGACGAAAGGCACCTGCTGTCCGACGTGAAAGTCGCCTCCATCGGCCCGATCACCAGCCAGGCCGCGCGTGACCTGGGCTTGGTCGTGGCCGCTGAAGCCGCCAGCAGCACCATCGCCGCTCTGGCCGAAGCCCTGATCCTGGCCACTGCGTCGGAGCACCGCTGACCCCATCGAGCCTCGCCATGGCCCAGATCCTGCGTATTCCCCGCCGCCGCAGCGACGCCCTGCGGCACGCCCGCCGCGTTCTGGTCGTCGGCCACCTCGACGGCCGGCCCCGGCTCGCGGAACTGCTGCGGGCGTACTTCGGCGAGGGTCTGCGCACCGCCGCCACGCTGCCGCCGACCGTGCCCACCGACGTGGACGCCCTGCTGCTGTGTAATGCCGCGGCCGCCCCGATGACCGACCTCGACGCCGTGCGGCAGTGCGCCCGCGGCCGGCAGATGGTCATGCACCTGCCCGTCCTGGCCGCCGCCATGCCGGAAAAGACGCTCACGCACCATCACGGCGACGTGATCGGGTCGGCCATCGTCAAGCATGCCGGCTGGTTCATGGCAGGATTCGGCAGCGATGACGTGCTGCCGTGGTGGGGCGGCGGCTGGATCGCGCCCGGGCCGGAGTTCACCTGGCGCAGCGAACAGGCGGGTCTGCACACCGTTCTCCAGTCGTTCGACCGGCGCATCTACGTCATGCAGCTCGACGCGCCCGGCGGCCGGGCGGCTGCCCTCGATCTCGACGCCCTCGAAAAGCAGCCCGACAACGGCTTCCGCGACCTGGTCGGCCTGATCCTGCTCGAAGCCCTCGGGGCGCAGCAGATCGACATGGGCCAGTACGTCTTCCCCTTCCACAATCACGACGATCACCTGGCCGAGATCGAAGCATGGTGCGGCCTGCATGAACCGCTGGTGCGCGTCAGCCGCCTCCAGCCGCCGTCGGTCATGGGCCGCCAGCTTCGACGCATCGACATCGGCGACACGGCCGGCAAGCCCACCGTGCTGCTGACGTGCGTGACGCATGGCCACGAGTGGGGGCCGAGTTACGGCGTGTTCGCGTTTCTGCGTCATCTGCTGCACGACCATGCCCGCGGCGGAGCGTGGGGGCGGATCGTGCTGGACAACCTCGGCCTGGTGTGGATCCCCGTGGTCAGCGTCGACGGCTTCGAACGCACCTTCTGCAGCGGCGAGATCGTGCCCTACGGCCCGAACTGGGTGGACCTGAACCGCAACTTCGGCCCGCATGAATACTGGAGCCGCGAAGCCGCCCGCCCGCGCGGCAAGGCCCCCTTCTCCGAACCCGAAGCCCAGGCCGTCAAAGCCGTCGTCGATGACCTGATGCCCCGCCTGAAACTGCACGTGGACTTCCACGAGCAGACCTGGCCGGGCACGCTCATCCACTGCCCGCCCACGCTCTTCCTCGAAGGCATGGCCCACACGCTGCGCAGCGTGTTCGATGGCCGCTACCTGCATGAGAGCCTCAGCAGCTACGCCCGTGACACCCGCCTGCAGTGGCAGAACCATCACGGCCCGGTGCCCAGCGAGAAGGGCGAGGTCGGCGTCTGCTCGATTTACGCCCGCGCGGTCGGTGGCTGCGAAGGCGGCACCGGCGAGACCTTCGGCAACGACGACCTGACGCCCTTCCACACCGTGGGCCGGGTCGACGCCACCGCTGCCATGACCGAAGCCCTCGTCGGCGCGGTGCTGGGCCGCACCGCCTACAACCACCGCTGCACCGACCATCCGGTCGCGATGACCTTCCCCGAACGCGAGGGCGGCACGCCCCTGCAACTGCTGCGGATAGATGCCGACGGGCGGATCATGGACCGCCGGACCACGCTCCCTGCCGCCGGCGTCGATCAGCCCGTCGGCCCCGGTCAGCGTCTGCTGGCCCTGGCGGCTTCCTTCCGCGGTGACTCCTGAGCCGACTTCCAACCTCTCGCACTCGCACCCGGCCGGGCATCCGCAGCAGCCGTCTTCAGTTTGCCTATCCTGCCTGACCGTTACAGACGGAACCCAAATAAGCTGACACAAGGGCGATTGCTGGCCCAGGTGACTGACGGGTGTAGGTTTTGTCCGCCAGGCGCGAAGAGCGATCCTCATCGTCGGCCCGGCGGACAATCAGTAGCGCGTCGCGAACCAAGCTCTCTCCCAAAGCGAGGTCCCCATGACGATCGTTCACCGGCTCTGTGCTGTTTTCTGTGCGCTGGTTTTTTGCCTGATCGCTCGCCCTGCATTGGCGTTTCCCAACGTGGACGGCCTGATCAATCCGGGCGAATACCAGATCGCCATCACCGACGACGCAGCCGAGGGCCTCTACGAGGGCAACCTCGACATCGACAGTGTTTACTTCTTCCGCGACAACGTGGCGGTCCATCTTGGACTGACCGTTGTGGACGGGCCGATTTCGCAAAACGGATCGAGCGGCAGCCTTCTTGGCCAGACAATCCTGTTCTCGCTTTTCTATGCCGACGAGGCGCTCACACAGCCGCTCTACCGCATCATCACCAATATTCAGGACGGCTTCTCAGCCCTCCTGCTTCAGGCACACAACGGCGTTAACTGGTCGACCGTGGGTCTGGGCGGGCAGTACCTGCTGGACGTGGATGCAGGCGTCGAACTGGCCGTGCCCGCATGGGCCATGGCCAATCTGCCCAATTCTTTCTATTACGTCGGTATGCTCGACGACTCGGGCCCGTATCCCGACGACATGATCGCGGCCTTCATCCCCGAGCCGGCCAGTGTCTCCCTGCTGGCCCTGGGCGCTCTGGCCATGGTCCGCCGCCGTCGCGCCTGAATCACTCACTCGATGACGATAGCCCACCGGGCAACCGCGAACCCCGCTTCAGGCGGGGTTTTCCTATGAAGCGGCAGCCTCGCCACCCTTCTCGTGCCGTGAGACTTGGTGACCGTGTGCGTAAAGGTTTGACACCCTTGGCTCCGGCCGCGAAGATGCCCGTGACAGCCGATGTCCCATGGAGAGGTGGCCGAGTGGCTGAAGGCAACGGTTTGCTAAACCGTCGTACCGGGTATTCCTGGTACCGCGGGTTCGAATCCCGCCCTCTCCGTTTGCAGTTAAGTATAATTGGGTGAAGCGTTTGCCTTGATTCCAAGGCCCCGCATACACGGTCACACCTCGCCCGCGACGGGCCACTGGGGACGCCGTTTGCGCCCATTTCGGTGGTGCATCGTCTGGGGCCACGCACTGCATCACAGCCCATGCCGGGTGTGGTGATGTGATTGTCTCGAACGCTTCTTGGAATCCGCACTTTCTTTCGCGAGGCCTGACTCTGCATGGGAGCGATCATCCGCTTCGCGAGCGGCTCAGTTGAATGTTCAACATGCTGTCCGGCCACGACCCGCGACATGACGTACGTCACGCAGTATGTGTAGTCGTGCGATTACTCATGGCCTTGAGCAGCGGCTGCCAGTGTTCGGTCCATCGCGCCTCGATGCCGCCGCGCCATTGCTCGGCTGCGGTTCTGAGCTGTTCGGCCAAGTGCGGCTGCTGATCAGCAAGATTTGTCCGCTCACCGGGATCGGCCGCGAGGTCGGCCAGGAACAGGGGCGCCACCGAGGCAGCGCCCTCTTCCGGCCGGCCGTTGAGCACCAGTTTCCACCGCCCCTGGCGCACGGCCGTCTGGGGTCCCATCTCCCAAAAGATGCGCTCGTGCGGGCAGGTGGCGCCGTCGGCGAGCACGGGCAGCACATCGCGGCCGTCGAGTTGGTGATGGCTCACGTCGCCACCCGCCGCGGTCAGCAGCGTTGGGAAGACATCCATCGCGAGTACCGGCTCATGGATGACCTGGCCCGCGGGCACGCGGTCGGGCCAGGTGACGATGCCCGGCACGCGGATGCCGCCTTCGAACAGGCTGAATTTCCCACCGCGAAAGCCTCCCGATGACCCGCCGTAGTAGGGATCTGTCCGCCCGTCCAGCCAGTTGCGCGTCTCACGCGATGGTCCGTTGTCGGAGGTGAAGACGATGCAGGTATTCTCCAGACGGCGGCGTCGGCGCAGTTCGGCGACGATGGCCCCCACGCCGTCGTCGACGGCCGCGAGCATCGCCGCCATGATGCGTCGATCGGGCGGCAAATGCGGAAAGCGATTGACGTACCGGGCCGGCGCGTGCATCGGATAGTGCGGTGCGTTATAGGCGACATATAGGAAGAACGGTTCGTCATCGTCGACGCTGGCGAGAAAGTCCACGGCACGGCGGGTGACCATGTCAGTGAAGTAGACGCCGTTGTCGTAGATCTCCCGGCCGTTGTCCCACAGATCGTGCAGTGGGTTGTGGTCTTTCGACCAGTAAAAGATGTGTGAGTAGTAGTCGATGCAGCCGGCCAGGAACCCGAACCACTGGTCGAAGCCGTGGGCGTCGGGTCGGCAGGTGGGATCGACGCCCAGGTGCCATTTGCCGGCCATGGCTGTGCGGTAACCGTGATCGCGTAAGGCGGCGGCGAGGCTTGGCACGGACGGGTGCAGGCCGCTGGCTGTGCGATGGCCGCCGAGGATGGACCGCACGCCGGCGTTACCGGGATACCGGCCGGTCAGGAGCGAGGCCCGCGCGGGCGAACAGACGGGCGAGTTGCTGTACCAGCAGGCGCAGCGGGCGCCCGACGCCGCCAGGTCGTCGAGGTGCGGCGTGCGGAAGTCGGTTGCTCCCATGCACGAGAGGTCGCCGTA
>CAZUUQ010000011.1:24153-42213 GCA_964622625.1 uncultured Phycisphaeraceae bacterium
TCTGCCCGAAGCCCGATGGCAGGGAAGCTAGCGGCCCGTCGTCACCCGACGGTTGAAGGGTTCGGAAGTGCATTCGTGAAAGCCTCGGCGCAAGTCGAGGCTTTTTTGTGTTGGTCCCCCGTCATCGTGCAAGGGGTCGATCCTTGGGGGGCGCACTGTGAGCCACGGGCGTCTTAGATGGCTTTGGGTGGGGCGGGTCATATTCAGGCAGATCGGATTTTGACTGATCTTGACACTGGGAGCGTGGGTATGGACAATGCTACACCTGCCTGTTTGGTGCAGGCTGGGTGTCCGAGCACCTGTGGTGAAGCGATGCACGCGGTCCGCAGCGGATCGCGGCAGGTGGTGGAGTGATTGGCACGTGAAGCAAGTGCATGGACATGGTGGTCCAGGGGTGGTAGCGGAGCGATGAGCATGCGCGGTTTCGACCAGCATGCTCGTTGCGAGGCGACCGCCCGGGGCTTCGAAGGTCGGCCTGCGGCCTGCCGTACCGCCAGGCTGCAGGCGCGGCGGGCTCCCCTTCAGCCATGGAAGCGAAGGAGGGCCATGGGCTGACGTCGACCGTCCATTGCGACCGATCCGGTCGATGCTTCCGCTGCGAGCGGGTGCGTGCGACCGGTGACGATGCCGGCCACGACGCAATGGAAAGCGGATCGTGGCTTTTTGTTAGACGGGAACCATCCGGACGCATGGCCAAGCTGGTCGACATGCGGCTGGACGAAGGAACGACAGACTGGGGCGTCGGCGTCGCGAGGTGTTGGACTGGCGGCGCGGGCGTCGGGTGGGGCCCGGAAGTCCGGGCCCGGAATGACAACCTGAAAGGCTGATCGCGGGGCGCGGCTCCCGCGGCGGCCGGGAATGAAGAAGCACAAGACATGCCCATCAATGGACAGGAACTGATTCGACTGGTGGACGCGATCTCGCGCGAGCGCAACGTCGAGAAGGAAGCGTTGTTCGCGGACATCGAGCAGGCGATGGTGTCGGCCGCTCGCAAGCACTTCAACGCGGTGGACACCGAAGAGTTCACCGCGTCGTTGGATCGCCTGACCGGCGAAGTACACGTGTGGCGCGGCCAGGAGGAGATTCCGCTGGCGGCGCTGGGGCGCATCCCGGCGCAGACGGCCAAGCAGGTGATGATCCAGCGCTTCCGCGAGGATGAGCGGGCGAGCATTTATGACGAATTCGTCGGTCGTGTGGGCGAGCTGGTGACGGGCGTGGCCCAGCGTTACGAAGGCGGCGCTCTGGTGGTGTCGATCGGGCGGGCCGAGGGGTTCATGCCGCGCAGCGAGCAGATCCCCGGCGAACAGCACCAGCCCGGCGAGCGGGTGCGCTGCATGATTCTGGATGTGCGCGACGTGGGCAACCAGGTGAAGATCGTGCTGACGCGGGCGAATCCGGAGTTCATCAAGCGGCTGTTCGAAGTCGAAGTGCCCGAGGTGGCCGAGCGGATCATCGAGGTCAAGGGCATGGCCCGCGAGGCGGGTCACCGCACGAAACTGGCGGTCAGTTCGATCGACTCGAAGGTGGACGCCGTCGGCGCGTGCGTGGGCGTTCGCGGCAGCCGCATCAAGAACATCGTCGACGAGCTGGGCGGCGAGAAGATCGACATCGTGCGATGGAACGAATCGAGCCAGATTCTGATCCAGCACGCGCTGAAGCCCGCCGAGGTGGTGGAGATCAGCCTGTGCTTCGAGCTGGGCCGCGCGACGGTGGTGGTCAATGAGGATCAACTTTCCCTGGCCATCGGCAAGCGCGGACAGAACGTGCGTCTGGCGGCCCGTCTGACGAACTGGGACATCGACATTCTCACGCCGGCGGAATACACCAAGAGCCTGGACACGCTGGAGGCCTGCCTCAAGCAGGTGGATGGTGTGACGGACGAGATGGTGGATCGACTGGCGGCCCTCGGAGTGATCAGCGTATTCGACATCGAGGAGATCGGCACCGAATACCTGGTGGAGCAGCTCGAAGGCTGCGACGCGGAACTGGCCGAGCGGATCGCGGCGGCCGCGGCCGAGCGGGCCAAGACAGTGGCCGAGGAGCAGCAGCGCGAGAAGGAAGAGGCGGCCCGGCGCAAGCTTGAGGAGGCCGCGGCCGAACAGACAGATGCGGATATTCAGGCCGCGGCAGTGCTGGGCGACGCGCTGTCTTCGAACGGGCCGCAGCCAGCCGATGCGAGCGGCGATTCGGGGCGGGAAGACAGTGCATCAAGGGGGGAGGATGCGGTGCAGAACAATGTGGAAGAAGAGGAAAGTCGATCGTCACCATCAGTCGAGGCGGAGCGCGTTGAGTGAGTTCTGCGGCAACGGCAGGCTGGTCGTGATGGAAGATTGAAAGTTAAGGCGTCGGCCGTTGCGTCGACGCGAATGATTGAGAATGCCGTGGTTTCCCCAACGCGGGGCGCAGCGGCAGAGTACGCAAGGAGTCTGTTTTGGCCAAAGCCAAGCGCGTATTTGAGGTCGCCAAAGAGCTGGGTGTGGACAGCAAGGCGATCGTGGAAAAATGTCAGGCCGAGGGCGTGCCTGACATCAAGAACCACATGTCCACGGTGAAGGTGGGCCTTTACCAGACGATCAAAGAGTGGTTCAGCGCGGCCGAATCGAGCACGGCCATTGAACAGGCGCAGAAGGTGGACATCGAGAAGGTCCGCCGCCCGGCGCGCCGCAAGTCGAAGGCTGCGGCCAGGGCTGCCGCATCGGACACTGATGGCGATGTGGCCGTGGCGACCATTGGGGACGAGGCGGCTGCGGACGCGGGTGAAGACGCGACCCGTGCGACCCACGATGCGGCCGCGGCCGCAGCCCAGCCGGCGCGCAAGCGACGGACGGCAGCCGCGGAGGCGGCTGGTGCGCCAGGCGATGGACAATCGGGCGAGGCAGGCGACGCAACGGTGGTCCAGGAGTCGGTCTCGCCGACACCGGCCGTCGGAGCGCAGGCTCCGGCCGAAGACGAGAAGCGCCCTGGGACGCGGGACAGGTCGGTGCGCCCGGTGGGACGGCCGAATGTGCCGGATCGACCGGACGTGGTGAAACCAGCCGGCGAGCAGTTGGCCAAGCCGCGCAGTGCCGAACTGCGTGGGCCGAAAGTGGTGCGCATTGAGAAGCCCGATGCAGTGCCTCCGCCGCGGTCGCGTCGTGGTCTGGGTGGACCGGGCGCGGGGCCCGCAGGCGGGGGCGGCGCCCAGGATGCCGGCGCCGTTACGCGTTCACGCGGGCCGGTTCGCGGTCGCGGCGTGGGCGTGCGCGAGGAAGACGGCGACCGTCAGCGGGCGGCGTCGAAACGTCGATCACTGACCAGCCGCCGGGGGCGAGGTACCGATCTGCCGACCGGTCCGACACAGTTCAGCGAACAGGATCTGGCGGAGCTGGACGCGCGTCTGCGCGGGGCATCGGGTTTCCTCAAGCAGCGCCGCCGCGACATGCGCAAGAAGGACCACCAGGGTCCGATGCTGGCAGCCGCGGCAGTGACCGGTGGGCGAGTGGAGATCGCAGAGCCGATCTTCATCAAGAATCTGTCGTCGGTCACGGGCATCAAGGCCGCCGACATCATCAAGTACCTGTTCAAGAAGGGCGTGATGGCGACGATCAACTCGGCGATCGATGCCGAGGCGGCGATGGAGATTGCCTTGGAGTACGACATCGAGCTGGTCGTCCGTGAGCAACAGACCGACGAGCAGTTGATGATCCAGGAGTTCGATCGGCGCGAGTCGCGGGACGAGCGTGGGCGCCCGCCGGTGGTGACGGTGCTGGGTCACGTGGACCACGGCAAGACGAGCCTGCTGGACCGGATCCGCAAAGCCGACGTGGCCGCTCACGAGGCCGGCGGCATCACGCAGCATATCGGTGCGTACCGGGTGCAGTTCGAAGGCCAGGACGGCCGGCACCGGACGGTGGTGTTCCTGGACACGCCGGGCCACGAGGCGTTCACACAGATGCGCGCCCGTGGGGCGAACATGACGGACATGGTGGTGCTGGTGGTGGCGGCCGACGACGGCGTCATGCCGCAGACCATCGAGTCGATCAACCACGCCAAGGCGGCCGCGGTGCCGATCGTGGTGGCGCTCAACAAGATCGATAAGCCGGAGGCCACCTCGGAGAACCTGCACCGCATTTACGGCCAGTTGTCGGAGCACGGGTTGAACCCGGTGGAGTGGGGCGGCGAGACGGAGATCATCAAGACCTCGGCCGAGACCGGCCAGGGCGTGGAAGAACTGCTGGAGATGCTCGATTACCAGGCCGCACTGCTGGAGTTGAAGGCGGACTACGGTGGTCGGGCCCGCGGTTCGGTGATCGAGGCGGAGATGCAGGAGGGACGCGGCCCGGTGGCGCGCGTGCTGGTCCAGGAAGGGCAGATCAAAGTCGGCGACTTCCTGGTGGCGGGGCGGGCTTACGGCCGGGTGCGCGACATGACCGACGACCGTGGCCGGGCCCTGCGCGAGGCCGGTCCGGCGACGCCGCTGGAGATCAGCGGCATCGACATGGTGCCGGACGCCGGCGACATGTTCTACGTGGCCGAGTCGCTGCAGCAGGCCGAGTCGATCGCCAGACAGTACCGCGACGTGGAGCGTCACAAACAGTTGGCCAGCAAGACCAAGGTGACGCTGGCGAACTTCGCCGACCAGATCAAAGCCGGCGGCGTGCAGGAGCTGCGCCTGGTGCTGAAGGCCGACGTGCAGGGTTCGATCGAGGTGATCCGCGACTCGGTGCACAAGCTGAGCACCGACGAGGTGAAGGTGCGAATTCTGCACGCGGCGGTGGGCGGGATCAACGAGAGCGACGTGCTGCTGGCCGAGGCTTCGGATGCGGTGATCGTGGGCTTCCACGTGGTGGCATCGCAGCACGCCCGCGATCTGGCCGAGGAACGCGGCGTGGACGTGCGGTTGTACCGCGTGATCTACGAGCTGGTGGACGAGGTGAAGGCCTCCATGGAGGGCCTGCTGGCACCGGAGTCGCGGGAGAACCGCCTGGGCCAGGCCGAGGTGCGCGAGGTGTTCCGGGTGAGCAAGATTGGCTTCATCGCCGGCTGCCTGGTGACCGAGGGGATCGTGCGGCGGGGCGCGAAGATGCGCGTGGTGCGCGACGACGTGGTGGTGACCGACGAGCGTGCCATCGAGTCGCTGCGACGGGTGAAGGACGACGTGCGCGAGGTGCGCGCTGGCACGGAGTGCGGTATTCGGCTGGCGGGCTTCGACGACATCAAGGTCGGCGACAAGCTGGTGTGCTACGACGTGGAGAAAATCAAGCGGACGTTGTGACGCGGCCGCTGTAAACAGGCGGCGCGCGGGCGTCAGGGATCGACCGATGGTCGTGGGCATTCTTCAGGTGCAGTTGAGCGTGGACTGGGCCGAGTGCCTCAAGGACAAACGGCGGGTGGTGTCGAGCCTGAAGGATCGGCTCCACCGCGAGCACATGGTGTCGGTGGCAGAGGTGGACACGCAGGACGATCCGCGGACGGCGACGCTGGGGATCGCGCTGGCCGCGGGCAGCGCCCGCCAGGCGCAGAGTGTGCTGGATCGGGTGATGGACAAGATCAGTAACCACCGCGACTGCGTGGTAAGTGATTCAACGGTGGAGATTCTCACGGGCCGTTAGGCCGCGGACGTGCGGCAGCATAGAGAACGATGAGTATTCGATGAGCATTCGGTCGCAACAGGTTGGCTCGGCGGTGATGCGGGCGCTGGGGACGGCCCTCGGTTCATTGAACGATCCGCGCCTGGAGGGCGGGCTGGTAAGCGTGACGCGGGTGGAGGTGAGCCCGGATCTGCACGAGGCCATGGTGTTCGTATCGGTGACGCCGGCCGTCCACGGCAAGCGGGTGCTGACGGCGCTGGGGCACGCGCGGGGGCGGCTGCAGGCCCAGATCGGCGAGGCGGTGCGGATGCGGACGCTGCCGCGGCTGCATTTTCGCCTGGATGAGAGCCTCAAACGGCAGGATGAGATATTTGACGCGATTGAGGAAGGTCTGGCATCGGACGCCCGACCCGCGCAGCAAGAAGCGCCTGACACAGCCGGGGTGAACGCGGAGTCGCTGACACCCCGCCAGGAGCCCCGCCGGTGAAGAACGCCGCGAACTACGCCAGAAAACTTCGCACGCTCCTCAGGAAAATCATGCCGTCCGGCGGCTTTGAGCCTTTGCCGACCGTCGATCCAGCCACACGCCTGGTCATCGGATTCCTGCAATGGAATGCGACGACGCGACAGGCCCACGCCGCGCTGCAGCGGCTGATGGGCGGCGTGGTGGACAACAATGATCTGAGGGTGACGCATCCGGCCGAGATTGCCGGGATTCTGGGACCGCGGTATCCGCTGGCTACGGAGCGGGCGGCCCGCCTGCGCGATGCACTACAGGCGGTCTACCAGCGCGAACACGCCACGAGCCTCGACGGCCTGACGGGCAAGGCCAAGAAGGACGTGCGGGCGTACCTTGATTCGCTGCCGGGCATCGTGCCCTATGTCAGCGCTTACGTGATGCTGGTGGGGTTCGGCGGACATGCGATGCCGCTGGACGATCGGCTGCTGGAGCTGCTGCGGGAGCAGGGCGTGGTCGAGCCGTCGGCGTCACTGGAGGAGGTGGCGGGATTTCTGGAACGGCACATCAAGGCGGAGGAGGCCCTGGTGACGCACCTGGCACTGCAGGCATGGGCGGACGATCCCGATGGCGTGAAGCTTTCACCGAGTCGCAAGGCGACGCGCGGCAAGGCGGCGTCCAAGAAAACAAGCAAGAAGGCGACGACGAAAAAGACCACCAAGAAGACCAGCAAGAAGTCATCCACCAGGAAGAACCGCACGAGCAAACGCAGCACCCGTTCGCGGCGATGACGGGTGGGTACGCGGCGCAGGAGGCATGCAACGGTGAACAAGACCGTTTCCACTCAGAATCGATCGAGCAGCGCCGCGTCAGTCGGAGCAAAGGCGTCGCTGCGCATCGGCATTCCCAAGGGCAGCCTGCAGGACGCGACGGCCGACCTGTTCCGTCGGGCGGGCTACGACCTGCGGATCAACGATCGCTCATACTTTCCGGAGATCGACGATCCGAGCATCGAGTGCGTGATGTTCCGGGCCCAGGAGATGAGCCGGTACGTGGAGGATGGCGTGATCGACATCGGCATCACGGGGCACGACTGGGTGATTGAGAACGGGTCGAAGGTGCAGGAGGTATGCGAGCTTCGGTATTCGAAGCGGACGAGCAGGCCGGCGCGGTGGGTGCTGGCGGTGCCGGAGGAATCGAAGGTGCAGCGGGCCGAGGATCTGGCGGGTGGCATCATAGCCACGGAGCTGGTCAACAGCACGCGGCAGTTTTTCGCGCAGCGCGGCATCGCGGTGCGGAAGGTGGAGTTTTCATGGGGGGCGACGGAAGTCAAGGCCCGGCTGGTGGACGCGATCGTGGACATCACGGAAACCGGTTCGAGCCTGCGGGCCAACAAGTTGCGGGAGATCGACACGATTCTGGTGAGCACGACGCGGCTGATCGCCAACGTGGACGCCTGGGCGGACGCGGCCAAGCGCGAGCGGATCGAGGATCTTGCGATGTTGCTGCGCGGAGCGATCGCGGCCCGGGGCATGGTCGGGCTGAAGATGAATGTGCCGCGCAACAAGCTCGACGGAATCCTTGCGGTGCTGCCGGCTGAAAAGTCGCCGACAGTCAACGAACTGGCGGACGCGGCGTGGGTGGCGGTGGAAGTGGTGGTCGACGAGCAGGTGGAGCGCGAGCTGGTGCCGCGCCTGTCGCGGGCCGGGGCCCAGGCGATCTTCAGCTATGAGCTGAACAAGGTGATTCCGTAAGTCGTGGCGGCGGTGGTTGCGGATGGCGGCGGCTGATCCTCGCGATGCACATGACAGCGTGTCTATGATTGACGGCCGCAGCGGGCGGGCGGTGGCGGCGACGTGCGCGGCGCGGCGCGAGGTGATGCGATGAGTGGTGCGGCATGGCTGGGCGAAGGTCGATGTGGATGTACCACGTGGGTGGCGGTGACATGGCTCGTGCTTGGCGTGGGTTGCGCGGGGCTGGGGCGGCACGGCGGAGCCGTGTGGACGCGGCATTTGGCCACGCCGCCGGGCGTGACGCCCGAGGCATTGGAACCGCTGCGGGGGGCAAACCTGCGGCACGCGGCGACGCCGCTGGCGCGGGTGCTGGAGGACATTACCTGGCCGACTGAACTGGCGGATCCTGGTGCCGCGGTCGAGCCGCAGGCGGTCGCAGCCGACGCTGTCGAGCCGGACTTGGCTGTGCAACGTAGGTACGTGAGGGCGCGGCAGGCGCAGATGGAGCGTCAGCATGCAGACGCGGTGCGGCACCTGCAGGCGGCGCTGCGGGAGATGCCCGACTCGCCGCGGCTCCTGCGGGCGCTGGGCCAGCTTAACTTTGACCTGGGCCGGCGCACCCAGGGCGTAGAGCTGCTCCAGCGCGCCCTGCGTGGCGGGGATGCGGACGCCTACAGCCTGGTGCTGCTGGGCATGCATGCGTTGCAGTTCAATGACGACGAGGCAGCGATCGCGTATCTGGACACGGCCCGACGGCATGCCGCGAATGCGGATCCGGCCTTGGAAGTGGTGGCGCGGTATCACCTGGGCGTGGCGCTGTTGCGCCGCGGACACCTGGCGGCGGGGTTGCAGCAACTGGAATGGTTTCTGCGCTCCGATATCAACGCGCAGCGGACCACGCGATACGCGCGGGAGGCGTACCTGCTCGCGCAGCAGCAATTTGCGACGCTGGTGCAACTCGGTGACGCCAGCCACCGGTTGGGACGGCCGGGGCAGGCACTGGCGTTCTATCAGGAGGCCGAGCGCATCGCCCAGGGCCGGCGGGCGGCAGTGCTGCCGCGGCTGGTCTACACACTGCTGCGCCTCGGGCGCGACGAGGAAGCCCGGCCGATCGTACTGGACCAGATCAGGCCGCCGGCGGCCGCGACAGAATTGGCACTGCTTGATTATCTGATCGACAACGACCCGAACCAGGCACGCTTGTCCGAGACGCTGGCGGCGTTGTATGAGCTGCAGGATCGGCCGACGTCGCTGGCGCTGCGGGTAGCGCGGCTGCAGGACGACACGGCCGCGGTGGCGTTCCTGGGCGGTCACCTGGAGGGGCGTCCGGACGATCGGGCGGCCTTCGCGGCGATGGTGGCCCGGACCGGCGCGGCGGGACGCCTGGATCTGGCGACCACGACGTGGCACGCGGCGCTGGCGGCGGTGACGCGCATGCCGGCAGCAGTCGAGGCGTACGGCGACGTGATGGCGGAGGAACCCGGATCGGCGCGGCTGCTGGCACGCGCGTGGGAGCGTCTGCCGGCGGCGATGCAGCAGGAGTCGGCTGGTCTGTACCTGCAGGGTCGGGCGCTGGCGGGCGCCGGCCGCATGGACCAGGCGCTGGGGCACTATCAGCAGGCACTGACGACCGGGGGGAATTTCGCCCCGCCGCGGCTGGCGGCGGCGCGGCTGCTGCTTGAGGGCGGCGAATTGGACGAGGCGGAGCGGGTGTTGGCGCCGCTGGCTGAAGATGTGCGGGCCCAATGGCTGCGGGCGCGGGTTCTGCGACAGCGTGGGGACGCGGCGGAAGCGCTGACGGTGATGGAAGCGCTGCTGGCGCGTGAACCGGCCGAGCCGGCCTGGGCGCTGGAGACGGCGCGGCTGCAGCGTGAACTGGGCCAGCCGCTGCGGGCGGCGGCGACGCTCGAACAGGCGCTGGCGCGTCATCCCACGATGGCCGTTCTTTATGAGGCGCTGTTCGAGCTTTATGCCGCGGCGGACGCCCCGGCCGACGCCGGCCGACGGATGGCGGGTTTGATGCAGTTGGCCCGCACACACATTCCCGACGCGCGGATCACGCGGTATCGATCGGCCTTGGAGTTGACGGCCCGGCAGCAGTGGGCGGCGGCGGAGGCGATGGTGCGCGACCTGCTACTGGAGGACGCGGACGACGCCGAGGCGATGGAACTGCTGCTGCATCTGCTGGTGGCGCAGCATCGCCGCGACGAGGCGGAACATCTGGTGGCGCATCGTCTTCGCGAGGGTCGGACGGACGCCGCCACACAGGAGGCGGCGCTGCGTCTGGCAGGCCTGCACGCGGCCGAGGGCGCGTGGCCGGTGGTCGATGAGTGGCTCAGGCGGCTGGAAGCGACCGAGCGTCTCACGTCGCCGGACTTGTACCTGTCTCTTCGAGGCAGAGTGCTGATCCAGCATGGTCAGGCCGATCGCCTGCATCCGCTGGTGGCGAAGCTGCGCCGTCAATATCCCGATCACGAGGCTGACCTGGTGTATCAGTGGGCGATGCTGCTGTCGCGAATGGAGCGGGTGGTAGAGGCGGAGCGGGTGATGGCCGAGGCGCTGGCGCGCTTCCCCGATCATGCGAACCTTGGCAATGCGCTTGGCTACACATGGGCGGAAGCCGGCCGCAACCTGTCACAGGCGAGGGATTTGATTGTCGGGGCGCTGCGCCGCGATCCCGGCAACGCGGCATACCTCGATTCGATGGGATGGGTTCTGTACAAGCAGGGCGCGTTTGCCGAGGCGGCTGGCTATCTGCAGGCGGCGGTGGCGCGCCCGGGAGGCGACCACCCCCTGCTGATCGACCACTGGGCCGATGCGCTGTATCGCCTTGGGGACCATGATCGGGCGTTGGCGCTGTGGGAAGTGGCGCGGCAGCGTCTTGGAGAATTGGAGGGTGACGACCCGGATACGCGGGGGCTGCCGCGGCAACTGGAGGCGAAAATCCAGGCGTTGGCCGAGGGGCGCGACGTGCCGGTGGCGCCGCTGGGCGAGGGTGTAACGGCGACGGGGGCGGCGGCCTCACCGTAGACGGCATAAGCCCTGTTTTGACAAGGCCTAAAAACGGACCGGCAGGTCTCCGGCCCGTTCGCGGCGACGAGTATCTTCTGCTAAAATGGCGGTTCTGAGGATCGCGGGTTGCGCACCCCTGGCGGGCATATGAGGCCAGGCGGGGTGGACGGCCCTTGCGGGCCTCTAGCGAGTTGCCCATGACCGAACATGCCGTCCCCGATGCCGCCTCCGATTCCGCTGTAGCTGCGACCACCTCGACCGCTGCCGCCACGGCGCCGGCTGGCCTGTACACCGAGCAGAACATCAAGGTGCTCGAAGGCTTGGAAGCGGTGCGCAAGCGGCCGGGCATGTACATCGGCGACACCACGCCGCGAGGCCTGCACCACCTGGTCTATGAGATCGTCGATAACGCCATCGACGAGCACATGGCCGGCCGGTGCGGCACGATCGCCCTGAAGCTCAATGCCGACGGATCGGTGTCGGTGATCGACGACGGCTCGGGTATTCCCGTCGGGCCTTACAAGCACAGCAATCCGCAGCTCAACGGCCGGCCGACGGTCGAGATCGTCATGACCGTTCTGCATGCCGGCGGCAAGTTCGACCACGATTCGTACAAGGTGTCGGGCGGTCTGCACGGCGTGGGCGCGAGCGTGGTCAACGCGCTGTCGGAGTGGCTGGAGGTGGAGGTCGCGCGCGGCGGCAAGCTGTATACGATGTCGTTCGAGCGCGGCGTGGTGTCCGAGGAGCTGCATGTCATCGGCGAGCGGGCCAAGAGCGGTACGAAGGTGACGTTCAAGCCCGACGGCCAGGTGTTTCCCGACACGACATTCCGTTACGAAACGCTGGCCACGCGCATGCGCGAGCTGGCGTATCTGAATCCCGGCCTGACGGTGCGCATTGAGGACGAGGCCCAGGCCCGCGAACAGACATTCTGCTATCCCGAGGGCATCGCGGCGTTCGTGGCCGCGCTCAGCGAAGGCAAGAACGTTATCCACGCCAATGCCGTGTACTTCAAGGCCGAGGATGAGGCGCAGGGGCTGGTCTGTGAGGTGGCGCTGCACTACAACGATTCGTACAACGAGACGCTGTTGAGCTTCGCCAACAACATACACACGCTCGAAGGCGGCACCCACGTGTCGGGCTTCAAGACGGCGCTGACGCGCGCGCTCAATAACTATGCGCGCAACAGCAAGCTGCTGAAGAATGACACCGCCCCGAGCGGCGACGATCTGCGCGAGGGCATGGTGGTTGTGTTGTCGGTGAAGGTGTCGGACCCGCAGTTCGAGGGGCAGACCAAGACCAAGCTGGGCAACAGCGAGGTGGAGGGGTTCGTTTCGGGGTGTGTGTATGAGAAGCTGGGGGCGTGGCTGGAGGAGCATCCGGCCGACGCGCGGAAGATCTGCCAGAAGGGAATACTCGCGGCGCAGGCGCGCGAGGCGGCCCGCAAAGCCCGCGAACTGACGCGGCGCAAGGGGGCTTTTGATAGTGGAGGTCTGCCGGGCAAACTCTACGACTGCACGAGCAAGGATGTGGAGAACTCGGAGATCTACCTGGTGGAGGGCGACTCGGCCGGCGGCTCAGCCAAGGGCGGACGCGACCACCGTTTCCAGGCCATCCTGCCGCTGAAGGGCAAGATCCTCAACGTCGAGAAGGCGCGGCTGGACAAGATTCTGGCGTTCGAGGAAATCCGCGTCATCATTCAGGCGCTCAACTGCGGCATCGGGGCCGATGACTTCGACATTGCCAAGCTGCGTTACGGGCGGATCGTGATCATGACCGACGCGGACGTGGACGGCTCGCACATCCGCACGCTGCTGCTGACGTTCTTTTTCCGGCAGATGCCGGAGCTGATCCGCCAGGGGCGGGTTTTCATCGCTCAGCCGCCCCTGTATCAGGTGTCGCGGGGCAAGAAGAGCGAATTCGTGCTCAATGAGAAGCGGATGCGGGCTCTGCTGGCGGAGATGGGGCTGCGCGACACGTCGCTGGCGGTGTATGACGATGACCATCAGGAAGTGGCGCGTCTGGACGCGACGAAGCTGGAGGAGATGCTCAAGCTGCTGCACGAGGTGCAGGATGCGGCCGACGTGCTGGCGCGGCGGGGGATCCTGTTCGCGAAGTTTCTGGCCCTGCGCCGCCACGACCCCGAAGGCCTCGGGCGCCTGCCGCGGATTCGGCTTCAGATTCCCGGGCATCTGGATCAGGACCGGTATTTCTGGTCGGAGGCGCAGGAGGAGCAGTATCGTCGTGAGCACCGCGTGGAGGAGGTGGATCCCGATCTGGATCGGACGATTGCGGAGAACGGGGGCGCGGCGGCCGCGGCGCCGATGGTGGCGGTCCGCAAGGAGCTTCACGAGGCCCGGGACATCGAGCGCGTGTTCCGACAACTGGAGGAGCGGTTCGGCCTGACGATCGACGACTGGACCCGGCAGCGCGTCGAGGCGCTCAGCGGCGAACGTCAGCCCACGCGGTTCGAGCTGCATCGCCGCGACGGCAAGGGCGAAAAAGGTGAAGCCCACATTGTGCCGGTGGTGAACCTGGCGGATCTGACGGCCGCGGTGTTCGACCTGGGCAAACAGGGGCTGGAGATCAAGCGTTTCAAGGGCCTGGGCGAAATGGATGCCGATCAACTCTGGGAGACGACTATGAACCCGGTCAACCGGGTGCTGCTGCGGGTGACGTGGGACGCGGCCAGCGAGGCCGAGAAGCTGTTCACCATTCTGATGGGCGAAGACGTCGAGAGCCGGCGCAAGTACATCGAGGACCATGCGCTGGACGTGAAGAACCTCGACGTGTGAGTCATCATTCTTCGCGGTGACCTGGGACGGTTGTGTGGGTTCGACCCTGATCCCCCGGCTCTCCCTGCGGCTCCCCCCTTGCGAAGAAGAGGGAGCAGAACGTCTCGGCGGCCGTCGCGTTGCGAACCCGCATCGCTGAACGTGTTATGGTGACGGGACATTTTGCAGCCAACGATCAGGAGCATGGTGCGTGGCAAGACAATATCCCCATGGGCAGCCGTCGCTGGAGGACTATTTCCAGCATTTTCTGCGACAGATCGACCCGGCGAAGCTGGCGTCGCTGATCATCGCCGCGCTGGTGGTGGTGCTGATCGTTGGCGCCGCCCTGACGTGTTTTTTCACGGTGCAGCCGGAGGAGGAGGCGGTGGTCAAGCGTTTCGGCCGGGTGGTCGACACGCGCGGGCCGGGGCTGCACTTCAAGCTGCCCTACGGCATCGACCGGGCGTACAACGTGCCGACCAAGCGCGTACTCAAGGAGGAGTTCGGCTTCCGCACCGTGGGGCTTGGCGAGCGCACGCAGTATCAGAAGGACCGCGCGCACCGCGGCGAGTCGCTGATGCTCACGGGCGATCTGAAGGTGATCGACGTGGAGTGGGTGGTGCAATACACGATCTCCGATGCCGACCAGTATCTTCATCAGGCGCGCGATCCGCGGCAGACGCTGCGGGACATTTCCGAGGCGGTGATGCGGCGGATCGTGGGCAACAGCCTGGGCAGCGACGTGCTGACCGAGAAGCGCGTGCAGGTGGCGACGCAGGCGCGTAAGGAGATCCAGCAGATTCTGGACAGCTTCAACCTTGGGTTGCGCCTCGGCACGGTCGAGCTTCAGGACGTGACGCCGCCCGAGCTGGTCAAGCCGGCGTTCAACGAAGTCAACCAGGCCGAGCAGGAGCGTGAGCGGCTGATCAATGAGGCGGAGAAGCGGCGCAACCAGGTGATTCCCCGTGCGGAGGGGCAGGCGAATCAGATCATTGCCGAGGCGCAGGGTTATGCCGCTCAGCGCGTGAACCTGGCGCGCGGCGAGGCGGAGCGTTTCACGGCCATCCTCGAGGAGTATCAACGTCTTCCCGAGGTGACGCGGCAGCGACTTTATCTGGAGATGATCGACCAGGTGCTGCCGAAGCTGGGGCGGGTGTACATCGTGGAAGAGGGACAGGTCGGGCCGATCCCGCTGCTGAACCTGGGACAGGGCGACCCGATGACGGGACAGACCATTCGCCGCGGAGGTGGCCAATGAACAGTGGTGCTCGCATACGTCTGATCGCGTCGCTGGTTCTGCTGGTGCTTGTGGCGATCGTGGCGTCGTCGTCGCTGTATACGATTGACGAGGCGCAGCAGGCGATCGTGGTGCAGTTCGGCAAACCGGTGGGTGAGCCGATCGTTGAGCCGGGGCTGCATTTCAAGGTCCCTTTCATTCAGGAGGTCCGACGGTTCGACAAGCGTCTGCTGGCATGGGACGGCGATCCGAACCAGATCCCGACGCGCGGCGAGCAGTTCATCTCGGTGGACACCACGGCCCGGTGGCGGATCATCGATCCGCTGCGCTTCATGCAGAGCGTGGGCGACGAGCGCGGGGCGCAGTTGCGCCTCAATGACATACTCGATTCGGTGGTGCGCGACCATATTTCCGCCACGGATCTGGTGGAGATCGTGCGTTCCAAGGACTGGCGGATTTCGCAGGAGGATCTGGAGCGCGCGCAGGTGGCCGGCGAGGAGGACGAGGAGATTCTGCTTCAGGAGGTCAAGAGCGGCCGCGAGGAACTGGTGCGCTCGATCCTGCGGCAGGCGCAGTCGCAGATGCCCGAGTACGGCATCGAGCTGGTGGACATCCGCATCAAGCGGGTGGACTACGTGGAGGCGGTTCAGCAGCGGGTGTTCGACCGCATGATTGCCGAGCGTCAGCGGATTGCCGAGCAGTTCCGCTCCGAGGGCCAGGGCAAGGCCGCGGAGATCGACGGCCAGACGCAACGGCTGCTGGCGGAGGTGCGGTCGGAGGCCCAGCGCGAGGCGGAAGTGATCCGCGGCCGGGCCGATGCGGAGGCGACGCGGGTGTACAACGAAGCTTTCGGGGCCGACCCGGAAGCGTACGCTTACTTCCGCACGCTCGACAGCTACAGCCAGTCGCTGGGCGAGGGCGTGACGCTGATTCTCAACGCGAACTCGGCCTATTTCCGCTATTTGCGCGACATCAGTCCGCCGACCGCTTCGGAGTAGACGCGGGGCGGGGCGCGGGCGGTTGCGTTGCCGCGCGGCCGGCGGCTTGACCGGCAAGGTGTCCGGTGCTCCAGGCCCACTGGAAGTTGAAGCCGCCGATGCGGCCGTCGATGTCGAGGATTTCCCCGCAAAGATAAACCCCCGGCGTCTTGCGGGATTCGAGCGTGCGCGGGTCGATCTCGCGCAGGGGTACGCCGCCGGCGGTCACTTCGGCGTAATTCCAGCCGCGATCGGCGATAACCGGCAGGGGCAGATCGGTCAGCGCGTGCGCGAGGCCGCGGCGCTGTTCGCGCGTCATCTGACCGAGGGTCAGGTCGCCGGGCAGACGCAGGTAAGCGGCCAGTGCGTCTGCGAGACGCTGGGGCAGGGGATGGCTCTTGGAGCAGTGAACCAGCCAAGCGCGCACGGGTCGCCGCGGCTGCTGGCGGGCGGCGTCGATCAGGTCGCCATCCACTTTCTCGAATGAGCGGCCGGGCAGCAGCGTGATGTGGAGTCGCGCATCGCGCGCAGTCAGTCGGGCAAGCGTCCACGCGCGGCTCAGATCCATAATGACCGGCCCGCTGACGCCGAAGTGCGTCCACAGCATCGCTCCGGTGCGCTGCAATGCGATGTGGTTGTCGATCAGGACGGTCGCGGTCACCTCATGGGCAATGCCGGACAGGGTGGCGTGGAAGAAGTCGGCGTCGAGCACCAGCGGCACGAGCGCGGGGGCCGCGGGCGTGACGGTGTGGCCGAGTTTCCGCGCCAGACTGTATCCGCCGCCGTCGCTTCCGGTCTTCGGCAATGAGCGTCCGCCGGTGGCGAGGATGACACGGCCGGCGCGGGTTGAGCCGTGGGTGTGCGTGAGCATGAAGCCGCCGTCGCAGGATTCGACGGCGGTGACGCGGTGGTCGGTCAGCAGATGCACACCCAAAGCGCTGCAGCGGCGCAGCAGGGCGTCGAGCACGGTGCGGGCCGAGTCGGTGACGGGAAAGAGCTTGCCCGTCGGTTCCTGCTTGAGTGGCACGCCGAGGGATTCGAACCACCGGGCGGCCTGCTCATGATCGAAGCGGCTGAGGATGGAGCGGACGACGTTGGGCGAGCCGGTGAAGTTAAAATCGTCGGCCGTGACGGTCACGTTCGTGACATTGCACCGCCCACCGCCCGCGACGAGAATTTTTGCGCCAAGGCGTGCGGCGCCGTCGAACACGGCGATGGCGGCGGTCGGCGGGGCATTTTCCGCGCCGAAGATGGCGGCCGCCAGGCCCGCCGCGCCGCCGCCCACGATCGCAATGTCCAGCATCTTCACGGGGGCGTGATCTTATCCGGCCGCACGAGGTGCGTCATGGCTAGGTTTGTCATCGACGTGGCGGGGGCTAGCATGCCGGTCAACCGCTATGGTCGATGGTTCGCGGTCGCGATGGCGCCGCCGCTTCAGGGAGATGCATGTCATGCCGATGCCGCACACTGACTGGGAGATGACCTTGCTGGACGCCTATCCGCCGGTGGCTCGGGCAGAGGGGCTGGGCGCGTTCGCGTGCGGGGACATCGACGGCGACGGTCAGGTGGAATTCGCCATCAGCGGGTTCGGGGCCCTGCTGTGGTATCGGCCGACGACGTGCGAGCGCGGCGTGATCTGCCGCGGGGCATTCCACGTGGGCCTGGTGGTCGAGGACGTGGACGGCGACGGAGTGCTCGAAGTGGTCACGCCGCAGACGGTGGATCCGGACGACATAGAGCGGGAGTACGTTCCGCAGCGGCAGTATGGGCCGGAGCGCATGGTCATGGCGTATTTCAAGCCCGGGCGGCGGCTCACGGACGCCTGGACGCGGCATATCATCGACGCCGACGGGCCGGGGGCGCACGACCTGCTGTTCGCCGACGTGGACGGCGACGGGCGGCGGGAACTGATCGCCAATCACGTCAACCGCTGCAAAGGTTTGTACATCTACAAGCCGGGGGCTGACGTGACGCGCCCGTGGGCGAAGCACGCGGTGCAGGAAGGCTTCATGGAAGAGGGCCTGGCGGTCGGCGATTTCGACGGCGACGGGCGGATGGAGATCGCCTCCGGGGTGCATCTGTATCAGCCGCCGAAGGACGGCCCATGGAGCGGACCGTGGCGGCAAAGTACATTCGCGCCCGATCACCGTGAGATGTGCCGGCTGGCGGCTGTCGATGTCAATGGCGACGGCAGGCCGGACCTGGTGTGCATAGACTCGGAATATTTCGAAGGCCAGTTTTCGTGGTTCGAGAACGCGGGTCTGGATGCCGCGGGTCGGCCGCGGTGGATCGAGCATCCG
>CAZUUQ010000012.1:0-23308 GCA_964622625.1 uncultured Phycisphaeraceae bacterium
ACCTCTGGGCGCGATTCGAACCAGCCGCAGGCCCAGATCACCCGTTTGCTTCCTATGTCGCATGCTATTTCGAGTCGATTAGTGGGTTGACGACCACGGGGGCGACGGTGCTGAGCGATATCGAGGCCCTGCCACGCGTCTTGCTGCTGTGGCGGGCCGCAACCCATTGGCTGGGTGGGTTAGGCATCGTGGTGCTGTTTGTGGCCGTTCTGCCCATGCTCGGTGTCGGCGGCAAGAAGCTGGTCCAGGCCGAGGTGCCCGGGCCGCGCGATCAGGGCCTGCGACCTCGCATCCGCGAGGCTGCCCGCATCGTTCTGATCATCTACCTGTCTCTCAATCTCGCTGAGATCATCAGCCTCAAGATCGCCGGCCTGTCGTGGTTCGATGCCGTGTGTGAATCGTTCGGCACCATCGCCACCGGCGGCTTCAGCACCCGTAACGCCAGTGTCGCCGGTTACCGATCCTTGACCGTGGAAATCATCATCACCGCATTCATGCTGCTGGCCGGTGTGAACTTCGCTTTGTACGCCGGCCTGTTTCGGCGGGGCCTGCGCCAGACACTGGCCGACGTCGAGCTGCGCATCTATCTCCTGACCACACTGATCGCCGCCGCCGCGGTGATTCTCTCGATAGCAAATCGCCCGATTGCGACCGCGACGGGCGAGGTGCTCGACGTGAGCATGGGCCACGCGACGAGGCACGGCCTGTTCCAGGTCGCCTCCATCCGCACGAACACCGGTTTCGTCACCGCCGATGTCAACCCCTGGGGCACACTGCCTCACATGGTCCTCGTGCTGTTCATGTTCACCGGCGCGTCGGCCGGCTCCACCGCTGGGGGCGTCAAGACCATCCGCTGCATCATTGCCGTGAAACTTCTGATGGCCGCGGTCGAGAAGGCCTTTCGTCCCAACGTGGTGCGGCCGCTGCGCCTGGGTCGGCAGGTTCTGGAGCAGGAACGCGGACACGAGGCGGTGATCTACATCTTGCTCTACCTGATCGTCTGGTTCACGGGGGCCATGGCCGTGCTATTGATCGAGCCGCCGGGCGCGATGGACCTGACCACGTCCTTGACCGCCAGCGCCGCGTGCCTGTCCAACACCGGTCCGGGTCTGGGGTCCGTGGGCACGGTGCAGAACTTCGGCTGGGTGACCGACTGGAGCAAGCTCGTCCTGTCGGTCGTGATGCTGCTCGGCCGTCTGGAGATGTACGCCCTCCTCGTGCTTTTCGTCCCGCGGTTCTGGAAGAGCGAATAGCCGCTGCTCGCGGCATGCGTTTGCGGCTCCTCTTGACCGTCGGGCCGTTTGCCACAAGAATCCTGCGGGCACGCGGCGACGGACGCGATGTACGACGACCAAGGACTCCACCCATGGCCATTGCCGAGCAGGACATCATCAACGTCGATCAGCCGCCGATCTCTCGTTCCGAGGCGACGTTCCTTCCCGAAGTCTTCAAGGGCCTGGGCACGACGTTCAAGCATCTGGCGCGGTCGATCGGCCGCGGCAAAGGCAGCAAAACCATGTGCTACCCCGAGGAGCGCCGCGAAGACCTGCCGGTCGAGGCTGGGGGGCTCTACAAGCCCACCTTTCGCGGCGTGCATCGGCTCAACCGCGACGAGGAAGGGCGCGTCCGCTGCGTCGCCTGCTTCATGTGCTCCACCGCCTGCCCCGCCCACTGCATCCATATCGAGGCCGGCGAAGCGCCTTGGGACGACCGCGAGAAGTATCCGGTCAAGTTCGACCTCGACGAGCTGCGCTGCATCTTCTGCGGCATGTGCGAGGAAGCCTGTCCGGTCGACGCCATCGAATTGACGCACACCTACGACATTGTCGGCCTGTCGCGCCAGGAGATGATCTTCGACAAACAGAAACTGCTGGCCGTCTACGACCAGACCGTGGCCGCCAAGCCGATGTGACGCGGTCTGGGCGGCTCGAGTCTTCAGCGGGGCGGGCTTGCTCGCCGCGGTCTTGACGCTGACGCACGTCAGCAGTACCGTCGCCGAAACGGTATTTTGTATCGCACCTGCCCGCCGTCCGACTGCTTATCAGGGGAACCTGCTTATGTTGCGGTTATCACAATTCTGCACGGGATGTCTCGGCCCCCGGTCGTCCCGGGTCATGGCGTCGCTTCTCGCAGCCACGTGTCTGTCCGCGCTCGTTGCGGCGGCGTCGGCCCAGGAGGTGCCGTTCGTCGGCGTCGTCGTTGAGGACGACGTCAAGGCCCGCGCCGGTCAGGGGCGGGAGTACTACGTCGTCGGCGATGTGCCGCGGGGCACGCTCGTTGAGGTGCATGAGGTGGTGTACGGCTGGTACAAGATCAGCCCGCCGCAGGGTGTGCACAGCTACGTGTCCAAGGGCTTTGTGCGGGCACGGGGCGACGGCACAACGGGTGTTGTAACGGGCGACAACGCCTGGGTCCGCGCCGCCGGCGTCGATCGCGCGCCGCACCTGAGCTACCAGAAGCAACTTCTGCTGGCCGACGGGCAGACGGTCGGCATCGTGGGCGAGCGCGACGACTTCTACCTGATCGTCCCACCGCAGGGGGCTTACGTCTTCGTGCCGCCGACAGCCCTTCGCCGCGCGACACCCGACGAGATTGCCGCGGCCGGTGCCTCGCAGGACGCCGCAAGCGGGCCGGTGGCTGCGGTTGAGGTTGCACCCGCTCCCGCCGCCGCAACGCCGCAGCCGCCGCCAGCGGAGCAGCCCGCCCCCGTCGCCGAAGCGGCCCCTGAGCGGACCCCTGAGCCGGTCTCCCAGCCCATGGGCCAGCCGGAACCGGAAACACAGACCGAGCCGCAGGCGTCGGTAGCCCCGGCACAACCCGCACCGGATCCGGCCGAGCAGACAGAGCAGCCGACGCAGCCTGAGGAGCCGCAGGAACTTCAGGAGCCGCGGGACACCCAGTGGCCGACGGTCATTTCCCCTCGCATGCAGGCGGCCGAGGCAGCCTACAAAGAAGTCTTCGACCTGCCGCTCGAGGAGCAGCCCATCGACTCCTTGCGGGCCAGCTACGAAGTCGTTGCGGCCGACGCGACCTTGCCGCACAGCGACCGCCAGATCGCGACGGCGCGGATCAATCAGCTCAACCGCAACGTGCAGCTTATTGAGTCGCTGCGGCAGCTGGCGCGGACCCGCGAGCAGTTGGGTCAGCGTTCCGTCGACGAGGTCATGGGGGAGTTGCGCGAACGTCAGACTCAGGCCGAGGCTCAGCGCCCGCCTTATGACGCCGTGGGCCGCCTGCTGGCCAGTGCCGTCTATGACGGAGCCAGCCTGCCGCGTCTGTACCGCCTGGTCGACCCAGCGTCCGGACGCACCATCGCCTATGTCGATCCCGGCGCAGCTCCCCAGGCAGCCGGCCACCTCGGAGCCGTCGTCGGCATCCGCGGCCGGGCACGTTTCGATCCGGCCCTGAAGCTGCGTCTATTCGACGTCGAACGCATTGAGGCGCTGACTGCGTCTGAATAACTCCATGCATCGGCTTCTGACAGCAGCAGATCGCGCCGGCGCGGCCTACCCGCGCCGGGCCGACCGGACCGGCGCAACCGTCAGGATTCACCACGCAATCACGGCCGCCCGCCGCGGCGATCTGGACCCGCGGGCCGCGTTGTCCGATGCCTTGGCTGGAGAGACGGGTGGCCGCTGGAGTTCGCCATCCGCCTTCGCCAGGGAGTATGCCGTGAAGAACCCCGCGGACCTTCGCATCGGTCAGATTCTGGTGGACAAGGGCGTGCTCTCCGAGCAGCAGGTCTTTGAGATTCTCCAGGCCCAGAAGCAGACGGCTCTGCCTTTTGGCGTGCTGGCCGAACGCATGTTTGAGGTTACCGTTGAGAGTGTCGAGGAGGCCTGGGTCGAACAGTACGTCCGCGTGGCGGGCACGGTGGACCTCGGTCAGCTTGACTTCGACCGCTCAGCTCTGAAGCTGATCAACCGCCGGCAGGCATGGCAGTTCGAGATTCTGCCGGTGAAGTACGAGCCTTCCGGCGAGCTGATGATGGCCGCGTCGCGCCAGCGCCTGGCGCGGGCCGTGACCTTTGCCGCCAACCGCCTGGAGCCGGCCGTCTACTTCCGTGTTGCCGAGTCGCAGCAATTGCGCCGTTTTCTCCAGCAGCACTACCCCATGCCCGAAGTCACTCAGGCCATCATCGACCGCGCGCGCCACATGGCCAACGAGCGCGGCAGCGACGCGGCCTGATAGCGATGTGGTGCGGCGATCACGCCTCATCTGACGGGCGGTGCTCGCCGCTGTCCCAGTAGGTTTGAAGAATCACGGCCGCGGCGATCGCGTCGCGGCGCTGCTTCTTCTTGCCCCGCGTCAGTCTTCGCCCCGCCAGGCGGGCGTCGGCCTCATGACTGCTCAGGCGCTCATCCACCAGCGACACCCGCAGCCCCGTCTTCTGCTCCAGTTGCCGCGCCATGGCCCGTGCCTCGCGGGCGGGCTTGCCTTCCGAGCCGTCCATGTTCAACGGCAGACCGAGCACCAGCGCTTCAGCCTGCTCGTCGGCCGCGGCCGCCGCGATCAACGCCAGCCGCACCGTGGACGACGACGCTTCGACCACGCGCAGCGGCGTGGCGATCCGCGTCTCATCGTCGCCCACGGCCAGGCCCGTGCGCCGCTGTCCGCAATCGATCGCCAGGTACCGCATGGACTTGCTTACCACCCTCATACCAACTCGTCGCCGAACCGCTGGCCGATGGTCTGCTGAAGCTGCTTGATCTGCTCGGCCTGGTCGGCCCGACAGATGAGGGTGGCATCAGGCGTGTGCACGATCAGCAGGTTGTCGCAGCCGATGGCCGCGATCAGATGGTCGGGGTCGCTCGATGCGGCCAGACACCCACGGCTGTCGATCAGCACGTGCCGCTCAACCGCGATGGCGTTGTCATGCTCGTCCCTGTCGCAGGTCTGGGCGAACGCCGGCCACGAGCCGACATCCAGCCATGTCAGTGCCATCGGCAGGGCGGCGACACGAACCTGTCGGTCCTTCGAGGCCGGCTCCATGATCGCGTAGTCCACGCTGGTCTTCTTGAGTTGCGGATAGATTTCCGCCACGACGCGCTGCTGATCCGACCCGCCCCAGGCCAGCGCGATCCGCTGCATCGCCTCGTATGTCGCCGGCTGATATCGCTTCAGGCAGTCGAGAAATGTGCCCACGCGCCAGACGAACATGCCGCTGTTCCAGAGGTAGCGATGCGGGCCGGCCTCATGATAGCGCTGGGCGGTGGCTGCATCAGGCTTCTCGCGGAACTCGCTGACCACGCGGGCCTGACCGACGATCGGCTCGCCCAGTTCGAGATACCCGAAGCCCGTCGCCGCGTGCGTCGGCGCGATGCCGAAGGTCACCAGCGTGTCGGGATGCCTTTCCGCCAGGTCATATGCGGCATTGACGATGCGTTGAAACTGGTCCCGCGGCTCGATCAGGTGATCCGCGGTGAACACAGCCATGACCGCGTCGGGATCGCTGCGCGAGATGACAGCCGCCCCGAAGGCCACGGCGTTGAGCGTGTCGCGGCCGATCGGCTCGGCCAGGTAGTGCGCGTCGTCGAAGTGCGGCAACACGCAGGCGATGGCGGCGCGGTGATCCGACCCGGCGCAGATGTACTGCCGCGCCGGCTCGACCAGCCCCCGCAGACGATCGACCGCAAGCTCGAGCAGGCACTTGCCGTGCATGAACGGGATCAACTGCTTGGGCTGGCGGCCGCGGCTCATCGGCCACAGCCGCGTGCCCGACCCACCGGCCATGATCATCGCGTAACGCATTGTCCGGTGTCTCCGATCCGACGTCTGTGGTTGCGAATCCATTCGTGGTTGCGGATCAATGGTAGCAGCCTTCTCTGGCGTGCTGCACGCCGCCCGCGTGCCGCCTACAATGGTCCCGTGGCCAAGAAGCTGCCCAAACAGCTTGCCCTGCTCGACGAAGACCTGTGCACCGGTTGCGAGGCGTGTGTGTCGGTCTGTCCGGTCGACTGCATTGACATCGTGCCCGGGCCGGCCCATGCCAGCGTGCTGCAGATCTGCTCGATCGACCTGCCACGCTGCATCGGCTGCACGCTGTGCGCCCAGGTCTGTCCGTGGGACGTGATCACCATGGTGCCCACGACGCAGATGATGCACGACCCTCGGGTCGCCGGGCAGTATGAAGCCGTCGCGGCCCGATGAATCCTGCGAAAGGAAACGACCCATGAACGAAAAACTCCGCAAGCAGATCGTCTCCGAGCTGACCAAGAGCTACAACATGGAGCTCGAAACCGTCTGCAACTACCTGGCCAACAGCCAGTGGCTCGACGGCATCCGCGCCAAGCACATCAAGGACGCTTTGGGCGCGGACGTGGCTGAGGAACTGACCCACGCTCAGAGCCTGGCCAGGCGCATCAAGGTGCTTGACGGCCGCATCCCCGGCTCCATGGAATTGAAGATGGAGCAGAAGTCGATGCAGCCGCCTCTAAAGAGCATCGATTACAAAGCGGTGATCCGTGGTGTGATCGACGCGGAGGAGGGCGCGATCGCCCAGTACCAGAAGATCATCGAGCTGTGCGACCCGGCCGACCCGGTGACGGCCGACCTGTGCACCCAGCTCAAGGGCGACGAAGAGGAACACCGCCGCATGTTCCGTGGCTTCCTGGCGGAAGTCGAAGGCGACTGAGCCCTGTCTGGCCGCGACGCGCAGCGGAGCGCCCGCGCGCGGCCCCGCATGCCCCGCTGGAGCGGCTGTGCGAAGCATCAAGGCCCAGTATTTCATCAGCTACGCGGTGCTCGGCAGCCTCACGCCTTTCCTGGCGGCGTACCTGCAGCAGACCCGCGGCCTGAGCCTGGCCCAGGTCGGCTACGTCCTGGCCGCCGCCAACCTTGCGCCGTTCCTCGGTCCGGTGGTCATGACCTTCCTGGCCGACACGCGCATCGCCTCGCGCCTGCTCATCGGCCTCAGCTACGCCGTCGCGGCCGTCATGCTCGGCCTGGTCATCGGCGTCGAAGCCTTCTGGCTGACGCTGGCCGCCTACGCCCTCTTCCAGATCGCCTTCGAGCCGATCATGCCGCTGCAGGACGGCCTGAACTTTCTGGTCCAGTCCCGCCGTCGCCGTGACGGGCAACGCACCGTGCCTTTTCACCGCGTCCGCGTATGGGGCACGTTCGGCTATATCCTGCCCAGCCTCATCATCTGGGCCTTGTTGCGACGCAGCGGCAGCAGCGACCACTGGATCATGCTCACCGCGATCGCCTTCGCCGTCGTGGGCCTGGTCAACAGCCTGATGCTGCCGGCCCCCATGCGCGACACCACCCGTCGCGCCGCGGCCGCTCCGGCCTCCAGCGCCAACGGCAGCGCCCCGGCCGCACGACCCACCGTGCCGACGCTCGATGCCCTTCGCGCCTGTCTGCAACCGCACATGGCCGTCTTCTGCCTGGCGACCCTGCTCCTGATCGCTGCCGCGTCCGCTTACTACGGCTTCTACCCCGCGTATCTGCAATCGACCATCGGCATGGACCGCCAGTGGCTGGGTCTGGTGTCCTCCGTCGGCGTGGTCGTCGAGATTCCCTTCATGCTCGGCTTCGGGCGGCTGCTGCGCTGGATGGGACCGCGACGGCTGATGCTCTGGAGCGTCGCCGGCATGGCCCTGCGCATGTTCGTGCTGGCCGTGTGGGTCCATCCGCTGGTGGCCATCGCCAGCCAGGGACTGCACGGCCTGCAGGTGCTGGCGATCCACGTGCTGCCGGCCGTGTACCTCAACGACCATGCCGAGGATCACTACCGCAACTCGATGCAGGGCCTGTTCCGCATGGGCGTGCAGGGGGTGGGTAGGGTGATAGGGAGCCTGCTGGGCGGGTGGATCGCCGTGATCGACGTGCGATGGGTGTTCGTCGCCGCGGGCCTGACGTGCCTGGCGGCGATGGGCCTCTACGCCTTCGCCTTCGAGCCCGGCCGGCTGCGCAAGGCTCACGATGCGCCGCTGGCCGAGGCCGCCTCACCCGATCCCGCCGCCACATAGCCGCGCCGCGTATCCACATGTAGGATCGGTTTTCGCCGCGATGCGCAGCGGGCACTGCCCCATGGCCCCTCGGCGCACCCGGCCGCTCACCCCACGATTACGCGGATGATTCCGAACAGCGTCAGCACCACACCATTGAACAGCAGCAGCAGGGCGGCATAACCTACGCCGCGGCGCACCTCGGTCGAAACCATACGCAAGGGGTGGTTGATCGTGGCGCAAACGCGGTAGAGGTGTCGAAGTCCACCAACGGGTACCACAGCCGCCGTCGTAGGTGTGGGATAGGGCGGCGTTGAAGTTGCCGCGGCCGCTTGGGCGAATGGTGACGTCGCGGCTTCGGTGTCATCGGCCGCGGGAGCGGCCGCGATTTCCTCCACATTTTTTGCCGCGATATGTTCCGGCTGTTCGTCCAATTCGCGGGCGATGTCCGCCCGCGTGGGTTCTTGCTCATGCGCATCGGCGTGCGAAGGGATGTCCGCCGCCGGTTGAGCGATAGCGCTGATTGCGTTGCTGACGGCGTCGGGCACATCGGCGCCGGGTATTTCTCCGCGCGGGCCGGTGGGGGGGACCTGTTCATTGCCGAGAATGGTCGCCGATGTGTCAAAAGCGTCCTCAACCGCCTCCTCGGCCCCGCTGGCAAGCAGCTCGTCGATCTGGTGAATCACTTCCTGCGTAGCGGCATCATCCGGGTCATCGATGGTGCCCGCGTTGGCCTCGGCAGCGGTCGCGGCATCTGCAGGCGACGAGGATGAACCTGGGGCACCGGTGGGCTGTGATGGTGCGGCTGCCTCCACGCCGCGGGCTTCATCGAGCAGGGCGGTGAGCTGCTCGTTGAGCTGATCAACCGAGTCACCCGCATCCCGGGACGGCGCGGTCGCCTTCCCGCTTTCGGCAGCCGCGTCCGCCTGCATGCGCTCATGTGCGCTATGGTCTAGCGCTTCCCCGGTGTTTGCGGCGTGATTGGTGTTGATGGGTTGGTCCGTCCGTGCATCAAGGGATGTCTGACCTGCGCCCTGTTCGGCATTATTTTCGGCTGGCGTAGGCGGCGGCTTCGGCTCGCAGGGCGCATTCTTCAGCACGCCGGCATTCGCCAGCAAGCCGGGCTCGGTTTTTTCGATCGCCAGCAACAGCGCCTCGAGCTGCTGGCCGAGGTCGAGGGGTTCCTTTCCCGGTTGTGAGGCTTGTCGAGGCACCGCGCCGCCTCCAGCCGCGCCGCGCTCCGCTCCGCTGGCGGCCCGGGCCGGACTGTGACATCATGTCGCAACATACACGCTGCAACGGTCTTATCGACCGCCCGCATGAATAACTCAAGGCTGCCAACCCTGCGCGGCCCGCTATCGATCAGGTGCGTATGCCGCTGAAGCGATTTTACTGCCCCCAACTTGCGCAAGATGCCCCGGAAGCGGTCTTATCGGACAATCGGCCGCCCGCGGTCTGGTGGCTGGCGCTCGACGCCGATCAGGCCCAGCACGCGCGTCGCGTCCTGCGCATGCGCGACGGCGACGAAGCCGAGTTCTTCGATGGGCGCGGCACCCTCGCCCGCGGTCGGCTGACGACTGTGGGGGGGCGGCTGGGCGCGGCCATCAGTCAAAGGCTGTACGAGCCGGCCCCACGCCCCCGGCTGGAGATCGCCGTCGCGCTTCCTAAGGGCGGACGCGTCGATGACCTCGTCGGTCAGTTGACCCAGCTCGGGGCCGACGCACTCATTCCCCTGAGCACCGAACGCAGCGTCGTCGAGCCCCGTCCTGTCAAACTGCACCGCCTCCAACGCCAGGTCGTCGAGCATGCCCGCCAGTGCCGCAGGTCCCATCTGCTGGAAGTCACCGACGTGCAGTCGTTCGCTCAGGTGCTGTCCCGGCCGTGCGACCTGCTGCTGCTGGCTGATCCGCAGGGCCAGTCCGGCGTTGCTGTCATCGACCAGCGGCTGCGTGACGCGGCCGTCATCCGCGTGCTCATCGGACCGGAGGGAGGCTTCAGCGATCAAGAACTCGAAGGTGCCCGTGTGGCTCGTGCGCTGGCCTGGCGAATGGGTCCGCACGTGCTGCGGATTGAGACCGCCGCCGCCGCGGCTGTCGCCATTCTCCGCCATCGCTGCGGCGATACTGCATGAGCCTGCCGGCGCCTGTGGCCCGGCGCAGTGCCGCCACAGGTCGACGCGCGTTCCCTACAATGGCTAGCCCGGCCCACGGGCTGGGCTGGTCGCGCGGCCTCAGGAGTACAACATGAGTCACACGCCCACGCCCTCACCGACCCATCCCCATGCCCCGCCGTCGTCGCGTCCTGCGGAGTCGCGCGGCCCGGAGGCACCGGACCTGCGCGAGAAGGGCGGTCCGAAGAACGGCCAGCCCCAGGTGGCGGACCGTCGCCTTTTCATGCAGTTGCTCGCCTTTACAGGTTGCGCCGATAGCCGGCTGCTGGTCCCGAAGCTGGAAACCGCGGGCGCGGGGGGCGTGTTATACGAAGACCTTAATGATCCACGCGGAGTCGCGCTGCTGACCTGGAGTGAAAGCCCCGACTTTTTCGTGCAGACCCTCCGGCCGCTGCTCAATGACGAGCCGTTCGCCGCCCTGTGTCTGCGCGAGCAGTTCACGATGTTCGGCCGCACGTACGCGATCGGCTACGAGCCGGATCTGACCGACTGGCTCATCGAGCATCCGCAGCGCGTGGCTCTCGACGCCGCCTGGCCCTGGGCCGTCTGGTATCCCCTTCGGCGCAAGGGCAGCTTTGAGCAGCTCGACGAGCGAGAGCAGCGGGCGATTCTCGGCGAACATGGCCGCATCGGCCGGGCGTTCGGCGCTGCCGATCTGGTCCGCGACATCCGCCTTGCCAGCTTCGGCCTGGACCGCAACGACAACGACTTCGTCATCGGTCTCGTCGGGCGCGAACTGCATCCGCTCTCGGCTGTGGTGCAGGCCATGCGCAAGACCACGCAGACGTCGCTGCACCTGGAAAGACTCGGGCCGTTCTTCATCGGCCGGGCCGTGTGGCAGAAGCGGCCGCGGTGACGTACCGCCCCCGCCCCTGCGCCGTGCATGGATCGGTATTCCGTGAGATCAGTGCAAGTTCGTACCAGAGCAGAGAACATGACCCAGGCCGTTCTGTCCCAGCGTTACGCCGCCGCCCGCCGCCAGCTTGAAGCGGCCGACCAGGCGCATGTGCTCAGCGCCTATGAGCAACTCGACCCGCCGCGGCGCGAAGCCCTGCTGGACCAGATCGAAAGCGTCGACTGGCGCGAGCTGAGCGGCCTGATCCATGAGTATGTCCTTCGCCGCCCCGAGATCCATCTGCCCGATCGCATCGAGCCGGCCCCGTGGTACCCATGTCAGCCGCCGATCACGCTCGCGTCGAAATATGCGGAGGCTCGGCAGATGGGCGAGCGCCTGCTGCGCGAAGGCAAGGTGGCCGCGTTCACGGTCGCCGGCGGACAGGGCACGCGCCTGGGCTGGGACGCGCCCAAGGGAACATTCCCCGCTTCGCCCATCCGCAAGGCCCCCCTGTTCCAGATCTTCGCGGAGTTCATTTTCAAGGCCCGGCGGAAGTATGGCTCGCCGATCCCCTGGTACGTGATGACCAGCCCCGCCAACGACGCGACCACCCGCGCGTTCTTCGAACAGCACGGCTGCTTCGGCCTCGATCCGGCCGACGTGATGATCTTTCCCCAGGCCATGATGCCCGCCATCGACATGGCCACCGGCAAGGTGCTCATGGCCGACCGCGCCAGTCTCGCCCTGTCGCCCAACGGGCACGGCGGATCGCTCAAGGCCCTCTGGGCCAGCGGCGCGATCGCCGACATGCGCCGCCGCGGCATCGAGCAGATCAGCTACGTCCAGGTCGATAACCCCAACGTCATGGTCGTCGATCCGCTGTTCATTGGCCTGCACGCGCTCGACGGGGCCCAGATGTCCTCCAAGATGCTGCCCAAGGCCTATCCCACCGAAAAGCTCGGCAACTTCTGCCTCGTCGACGGCCGGCTGACCGTCATCGAATACTCCGACCTGTCGGACGAACTGGCCCACCAGCGCACACCCGACGGCGAGCTGCGCTTCCGGGCCGGCTCCATCGCCATCCACCTGCTGGCCGTCGATTTCGTCGAAGATCTCAACACTCGGCCCGGCGGCTTCGCCCTGCCCTGGCACCGGGCCGAAAAGAAAGTACCGCACTTCGATTTCGCCGCCGGACGCGTCAGCGAGACAGACGAACTCAATGCCGTGAAGCTGGAGACTTTTGTTTTTGACGCGCTGCCGCTGTGCGAACGCTCGATCGTCTGTGAGACGGATCGCGTCGAGGAATTTGCGCCGATCAAGAACGGCCACGGCCTGGACTCGCCGCAGACGAGTCGCGAGTTACAGATCGAACGGGCCGCACGCTGGCTGGAGGCTGTCGGGGTAACCGTCGCACGCGATCCGGAAGGGAAGGTCGCCGCCGCCATCGAGCTTCCGCATCTGACCGCCATTGAGCCGGCCGACCTCAAAGACCAGCGGCTGCCCAAACAGATCAACGCCGGCGACACGTTGCTGTTGCTGTGAGCGGCCGTGTGCCACGAGCCCGGAACGGATGCCCAAACAGCCAAACATACTGTTCCTGATGACCGACCAGATGCGGGCAGACGTACTGGCGCCCGATCATCCCTGCCGCACGCCGCACCTGGATCGCCTGGCGGCCCGTGGTCTGCGGATCACGCGGGCCTACACGCCCAATCCCATCTGCTCGCCCGCCCGCGCCAGCCTGATGACCGGCCTGCTGCCGCACAATCATGGCGTGTTGACCGTTACTCACTGCGTCGATCCCGACCAGTCCTGCCTGCGCACCGATCGGCCGCACTGGGCCCAGCGAATGAACCGGGCCGGCTATCGCACGGGCTACTTCGGCAAGTGGCACATCGAACGCAGCAATGCTCTGCACCACTTCGGCTGGCGCGACCACTGCGTCCAGGGAAGTGACGCCTTCGCCGACTTCATGCGACGGCAAACCGATTCGCAGCCGACTACCCAGGGCGCGGGCATTGCCTGCCGCATTGAAACATCCGGTTACAGGCCGGGCTTGCTCTACGCGGTGACGGACAAGCCCGCATCGCAGCGGCCCGTCGGCGCGATCACCGCCATGGCCGCGCGTTGGATCGACGAAGCGCTGGTCCGCGGCGATGGTCCATGGTGCGCCTTCGTCAGCGTGCCCGAGCCGCATGACCCCTTCACCGGCCCGCGCGCGATTTACGAACAGATCAACGTCGATGAGATTGAATTGCCGGCCAACTTCGCCGACGACCTCGCCGGCCGCCCCGGTCTCTATCGCCGCGCCGCGGCCATCTTCCGCGACTTGACGCCGCGGCAGAAGCGCGAGGCCATGGCCTGCTACTGGGCCAGCGTCACCGAAATCGACGCCCACTTCGGCAGCCTGATCGAAAAGATCGAGCACGCCGGCCAGCTCAACAACACGCTCGTCATCGTCACCAGCGATCACGGCGAATGCCTGGGTGCGCATGGCCTGTACATGAAGAACGTCGGCGCGTTCGAGGAGGCCTACACCATCCCCATGACCATCGCCGGCCCTGGCATCGCCCGCGACGCAGCGACGAATGCACGTGTCGGCCTTCACGATTTGTGCCCCACGCTATGCGAGCTGGCGGGCGTCGAGCCGATCACCAGCGCCGACAGCCGCTCGGCCGCGAACCTGCTGGCCGACCCCGCGCGCCACGAGGTCGACTGGCAGCGCGGTTACGCCGAGTACCACGGCACGCGGCAACGGCTCACGCAACGCGTCGTATGGGATGGCTCATGGAAGCTGGTGCATAACGGCTTCGACTTCGACGAGCTCTACAACCTCGACGACGATCCTGGCGAGTGTCACAATCGCGCCGCTGACCCCGCCTGCGCCGCGCATGCGCAGCGCCTGATGACGCTGGCGTGGTCGTACTTGAAGCGCACAGGTGACCATACGCTGGTCAACACGCAATACCCCGTGCTGCGTCTGGCGGCGATGGGTCCGGCTGCCACGGACTGAGTTCACAGGACGCTCACGGTTCGCAGTCTATGTTGACGCAAGGCATATAAGAGTTATACATATGGTTAGCCGTTATACAGCGTGTCGCCAAGTGCGACATGCATGCCAGAGCGCCTATATTCACGCCGCCGGCGGACAAGAGCACATCCGGCCGCAAGAATGCTGGTTTTTTAGCTAGCGGGCGCGAAAAAAGTCTTGATTCGGTCGGGGGTGGTGGGTAGCTTTGAATGGTATTGACAGCCTCGTTCGGGGCTGGCTTGAACGGCGATTCGCCGCCCGGTTTTCTCGGGCAGCATCACGTTGCTTGGCAACTGAGTAAGGGCCGGGGGTGCCTGAGGGATCGGGTATCCGCGCCTGCGGCCGTGTGGGGTGGTTGGAACCTGACTACTCGGATCCGTCTGTGCCGTTGCCGCCCGTGAGATCGCCGAGGGAGCCGCAAGGATAGAAGGCGTCGCCTGGGGAGGCGACGCTGAGGCTGCCGTAAACCAATGGAGGGAAGGGCCCTGTGCCAGCCATGGCGCAGGGATTTTTTTTGAAGGGTGGCGTGGTGCGCGGTATGTGCCGCGGGGCCATGACGCGGTGGGAGACGCGCGTCGCAAGCGACGCCACTGAATGGGACGGCGTGGGGCGGGCGCGGGTGTCTTTGGGCGTGACCTCAGCGGACGCCCATGAGCAGGTCGAAGACGAGTTGGTCGAGCTGCTCGTAGGGCAGGGGGCGCTGGGCCAGCTTCGTGCGGTCGAGGTTCATGTTGAGCAGGGCCTTGGCGTTGGCCTTCGTGTACCGGCTGGTGAGGCGGGAGACCGAAGGCTTCTCGCGGCGGACGGATTTGAGCAGGTTCTGGATGCGGCGGTCCTTGCCGTACTTGAGGGCTTTGGCTTCGAGGATCTTATAGCTGCGCATCGAGCCGCGGGCGAACTCTTTGACGTCGGCGTAGTCGGCGGTGCGGTAGGCGTGGCTGTCGAAGTGTTTGGGGCCGGCGTAGCGGTAGTCGGTCAGGAGCTTGACGAGGAAGAAGGCGTGCTTGTAGCTCTGGCTGGCGAAGCGCAGGTCCTGATCGAATCGGCCGGGCTCCTGATCGTTGAGGTCGATGTGGAAGAGTTTGCCGGCTTCGAGGGCCTCGGCGACGACCTGGGGGAAGTTGAGGCCGGCCATCTGCTCGTGGGCGAACTCGGGGTTGACGCCGACCATTTCGGGGTGCTTGAGGGTGCTGATGAATCCCAGATAGCTGCCGGTGACGGGGGCGAAGATGTGGCCGCGGGGTTCGTTGGGCTTGGCTTCGAGGGCGAACTTGTAGCCCCAGCCCATGGCCTTGTTGTGCTCGCAGAGGAAGTCGATGGCCTCGCGGAACCAGCGGACCGCCTGGACGGGGTCTTTGCTGGCGTTGGTGTCGGTGCCTTCGCGGCCGCCCCAGAAGACATAGATCTTCGCGCCGAACTCGGCGCCCAGGGCCATGGCGTGCATGGTTTTCTGGATGGCGTAGGCGCGGATTTCCGTGTCGTTGCTGGTGAAAGCGCCGTCCTTGAAGACCGGGTCGCCGAAGAGATTGGTCGTGGCCATGGGCACGCGGAGCTTGTGGCGGCGCAGGGCTTTCTTGAAGTCGCGTTTGATCTGGTCGGCCTGGGCGGGGGTGGCGTCGATGGGGATCAGGTCGTTGTCATGGAAGTTCACGCCATAGACGCCGCCGACCTGTCCGAGCATGTCGACGAGTTTGACGGGGTCGAGCTGTTCGCGGGTCGGCCCGCCGAAGGGATCGCGGCCGGGGTTGCCGACGGTCCACAGGCCGAAGGTGAACTTGTCCGCGGGTGAGGGGGCGTAGGGATCGGTCTTGGCCATGGTGTGAACTCCGTGCGTCGCATGGGGCGAAGGGGATACGGTCGAACGCGAGCGGTCAGTTTTGCGAATCACGCGAAGTTGGTCAAACATGCGAAAGGAATGGATCACGAAGTCAGCTCCCGGCTTCGCGGGGGATCGTGGGACAGGGGATCAAGGGGCGGGGGCCTCTCAAACCGCGACCGACCAGCGATGCCCGCGGTGGACCTTGCCCGTATAATCGCCTGCTCGATTCGTCCGCGGCCGCTGGCGGCTGCATCGCATACGGGAGCCCGCTCGTGTCCTTGAAGGTCTGGCTCAACGGTTCGCTGGTCCCCGCCGCCGAGGCGAAGGTCAGCGTGTTCGATCACGGCCTGCTCTATGGTGACGGCGTGTTCGAAGGCATCCGCTTCTACAACAAGCGGATCTTCAAGATGCAGTCGCACCTGCGGCGGCTGGAGGATTCGGCCCGGGCCATTCGCCTGACGATTCCCTACAGCAGCGACGAACTTGCAGCAGCGATGCGGCAGGCGATTGCGACCAACGGCCTGACCGACGGCTACATCCGTCTGTGCGTGACCCGGGGCATCGGCGCCCTGGGGCTGCACCCGTTCAAGTGCCAGACCCCGGCCGTGTTCATTGTTGCGGACACGGTCGAGCTGTACCCGCGCGAGTTGTATGAGAAGGGCATGGCTGTCATCACCGCGTCCACGATGCGCAATCATCCGGCCGCGATCAGCCCGCGCATCAAGAGCCTCAACTACCTCAACAACATCCTGGCGAAGATCGAGGCGATCGACGCCGGCGTACTCGAGGCGGTGATGCTCAACCACCAGGGCTTCGTGGCCGAGTGCACCGGCGACAACATCTTCATCGTGCGGCAACTGGCCGGCGAGCCGACACTCATCACCCCGCCGACCCACGCCGGCGGGCTCAACGGCGTGACCATGAACGTGGTCATTGCTCTGGCGGAGAAGGCTGCTCTGCCTGTGCAGCGAGCCGATCTGACGCGATACGACCTCTACACGGCCGACGAGATGTTCCTTACCGGCACGGCCGCGGAAGTGATTCCCGTGACGTCCGTGGATCGTCGACCCATCGGTCAGAGCAAGCCCGGGGCGATCACCACCCGCCTCATCGCCGCCTTCCGCGAGTTGGTCAACAACCACTGCCCCGAAGACTGACACAAGCTGCCGATGCCATGGACGGACTCCGTCATTAAGCCGTGACCAGCGCGCGGCTTGACGGGGAATCCGCGTGATCGATCGTCGCGGACTTATGATGGCGGGATGCACGCGCCCGCGGCCACGACTGATCTGTGCCTGTTGACCGCCGACCTGCCGGGGACGGGCGGGCGGATACGGCAACAAATCGAGGACTTCCGTGTCGACGAACAACCGCTGACCAAGCCGTGCGGCAATGGGGAGCATCTTTGGCTGGGTATTGAAAAACGCAACCAGACAACGCTTGAGGCGGCGCAGCGCATCGCCAAGCTCTTCGGCGTGCGCCCGTCGGCCGTGGGTTTCGCGGGCCTCAAAGACAAGCATGCGGTCTGCCGGCAGGTGTTCAGCGTCCATCTGCCGGGGCCGGCCATCCCGCGCGTACCGTGCCAGCGTTTTGTGCATACGCCGATGACGCTGCTGTGGGCTGATCGTCATACGCGCAAACTCCGTCGCGGGCATCATGGGGGAAACCGCTTTGTGATCCGCGTCCGCGAGGTCGATGCCTCGGCCGCGGATGTGGCGAGGCGGGTGCTCGATCGTCTGGCGGCGCGGGGTGTACCCAACTACATCGGACCGCAGCGTTTCGGTTTTCGCCAGAACAACCACGTCATGGGCCGGCTGCTGCTCAGCGGCGATGATCAGGGGCTGCTGGTTGAGATGCTCGGTCGGCCGCGCGATTTCGAAACGGCGCGGATGCGCGAGGCGCGGCAGCTTTATGAGGCGGGGGACTTTGCCGCGGCGCTGGAACTCTGGCCGGCGCGTTCGCGCCATGACCGCCAGGCCCTCGACGCCCTGCGCCGCGGGCGCTCGGCGAAGGACGCTGTGATGGCCATCGACCGCCAGCAGCGCAGCTTCATGCTCAGCAGTCTGCAGAGCGCGGTGTTCAACCACGTCCTCGACCAGCGTCTGCGGACCGGCTGCCTCGATCGCCTTGTGTCCGGCGACCTGGCGTGGAAGCACGACAGCCGCGCGGTCTTCGCCGTCGATGCCGCCACGGCCGAGCATGAGAACGCACCCGGCGGGCGCGTGGGTTTGCAGCAGGTCAGCCCCAGCGGACCCATGTGGGGACCGAAAATGCCCCAGCCGGCGGAGCCGGTGGTGACTTGGGAGCACCAGGCGCTGGCGACCGTGGGCATGACGCCTGCCACGTGGGAACAGGGCCTGCGCCGCCTGGCGGAGCGGAACGGGAGCCCACCGCCCGAAGCCGAAGGCGAGCGCCGCCCGCTGCGCGTGCCCCTGCGGGATCCGCAGGTCACGACCGGGAGCGACGAGTACGGGGTTTTCATCCAGCTTGCGTTTGAGCTGCCGCGCGGCAGCTTCGCCACAGCGGTGCTGCGCGAAGTGATGAAGATCGAATCGACGGAGGCCGAGCAGGCCGTGGCTGATTAGGCGGCGGGTTTCGGTTCGCCCGTCCCACGCTGGTGTTCCCAGAGGATGCGGCCGTCGGCTTCGAAGGCCAGCTCGGAGGATTTCCACTCGAGGGGGGCGTCGGGTTCGATCAGGGCGCGGGCGATGCTGGTGGTGCATAGCCGGGCAAGGCCGACGTAAGCCATCGTGGGCCGGGCGTTGATCTCCACGACCACGTCATCCGCGGGATTGTCCGGCAGGATCAGATCGACGCCCACGAAACCCCGCAGCCCGCCGATGCGTTCGATGGCGCGGTGGGCCAGGGCGAACGCTCGTTCGCTGGTCGCGTCATCGACGGGCATGCGTCCGCCGTGGTAGACCATGTGGTTGTCCTGCTCGACGCACTGTTCGCAGGCCAGCAGGCGGCGGCGTTTCTGCCCGTGCACGATGAACGAAGTGCTGATCGATCGGCCGGGGTGGTAGGGCTGGACGATCCAGTCGCGGCCGAAGGGCAGGGCGGCCAGGTCTTCGGCTCGGCGGCAGATGTGGATGTCGCCGTGGGCTGCGCCGCGCCGGCGTTTGACGACCATGGGCCGATCGATGCTCACACCCTTGTCCAGCCGCCGGGTGGGCAGCACGGGCACGCCGGCTTCACCCAGCGTCTGGGCCATGGCCAGTTTGTCGGCGCAGAGGCTGATAGCGTCCGGCCGCGAACCCAGTCGCCTTGCGCCTGCCGCGGTCAGTTTCAACGACCAGGCTTCTAGCACGCCATCGGATTCGGGCGCGAGGACCAGCGCCCAGTCGGCCTCGGCCGCGAGCTGGTCGATCACCGGCTCGATGCTGTCCCCGGGTCCGACGGCCAGCACCTCGGTCCCGGGAAGTGACAGATCAAAGCGGTGGTCCAGCGTCGTCAGCACGCGGATGCCCGCCCGCAGGAAGTCGTCGGCCACGGCACAGAGCATGGCCGCGCCCTGCTGGGCCAGGGCGGCATCCAGCGGCTGGCGCACCACCCCGCCGCCGCAAATGTGCTCGAAGAGAAAAACGCGCATGAACGGGATGATTGTAGGGCACGGCCGCCGTTGTCGCCGCCGCCCGGCCGTGGCATAATGTCGCGGCTCTGCACCGGCCCGTACCCTCGCACCCTGGAGACGTGTTTGTGAAATCGCAGGATCTTCGTCCCGGCATGGCTGTGAATCTGGAAGGCCAGGTCGCGGTGCTCGTGAGCCTTGAACACGTCAAACCCGGCAAAGGGCCGGCTTACGTGCAGGCCAAGATGCGGAACATCTTCACCGGCGGCATCACTGAAAAGCGCTTGCGCAGCGGCGAGGACATCGAGCAGGCGATCCTTGACCGCCGTGAGATGGAATACCTCTACTCCGACGGTAGCGGCGCGGTCTTCATGGATAGCCAGAACTACGACCAGTTGACCATTCCCGACGACACCCTGGGCGACGCGATGCTGTACCTGAAGCCCAATACGACGATCAACGTGCTCGTTTACGACGGCCGGGTCGTGAACCTGGAGCTGCCCTCGTCGGTGGAGTTGCAGATCACTGAGACACCCCCGGGCATCAAAGGTGCGACAGCCACGAATCAACTCAAGGAAGCGGTGTGTGAGACCGGCCTCAAGACGCGGGTGCCGCCCTTCATCAAGAACGGCGAGGTCATCCGCATCTCCACATCGACCGGCGAGTACCTCGGCCGCGCCGGCGGCGAATAAATCATACCGCCGGGTTGTGATGGGGCCGGAGATGCCGAAGCGATGGGTACGGATCATGCGAATGGCAGCGCCAGCGGTGTTGTGGTTCAGCTTCGCGGGCATGACAGTCGCGGCTCCGCCACTGGATCGGCAACTGCCGCCCTGGTCGCTTCCAGTGCAGCGTCCCGATGAAGCTCCTGCCGCACGTGCGGTGCTCGACCATCTGCAACAGACGCTGGAACTGGTCGACGCCGACCTGAATCGAATCGTGCAGGCGGCCGACATCCTCGCGGCCGCGCTGACGGCTGATGCATGCCACACCTGTCGCGTGCTGGGTGATGTCGGCCTTGTGACAGAGCTGACGCGCCTCGCCGCTGGACGAATGGCCCCCGGGCCGCCACAGGACGGTGATCCCGTACTCTACCTGTTGATGAACAGCACCGATACGGCTGCGATGCGCGATGCCCTCGCCGAGTGCCGCAGTCTGCGCGATGCTGGACATGCGGTGGTTCTGGCGGCGTCGGTCGAGGCGTTGCGGCAGCGAAAGCTCGGTGTCGAAGCGCGTGAAGTCAGCGACGTGCTGCTGGACACCTTTGAGCCGTCCGACGTGGGGCTGATTGTGCTGAACGGACGGCCGATGATCAGTACGCAGGCCGTAACCCTGGCCGCCATCGGCTGGACACTGCGGGCCGAACTGGCCGCCGCGCTGATGCGGCACGGGAATCAACCGCATGCGCCCGCACCTGGCGACGTGGGGCAGGCCTATCTGGCGATGCTGCACGGCACGTTGACGGATCTGGGGACAACATCATGGCCGTCTCTGGTACGCGCCGCGGACCGGGCGGCCCTGGCGATCGCCGACGGCGGGCGCGTGCTGGCGGTCTCGACCCGGCCGCTGACGGCCGCTCACGCCGCGCGGCGAACCTCCGGCGATCCCTGGCTGGTCATCTGGATGGATCACGATGGGGCGGTCTCTCCCACCCGTGATGATTTCGTGATCGCACTGGGCGGTGATGAGCCGGTGGGTTCAGCCCAATGGGGCCGAGGGACATCACTGCGCCGCGCCGGTCGCGGGGTGTGCTGGGTCACCTGCGCCTTCGGGGCATGGGATCGCGGCCTGCGCCGCGGCGAGATGCGCCTCGATCCGCAGTGGCCTTACGGCGCGAGCGCAGACAGTGTCGCCGGCGTCATGACTGAAACCGTTTACTGCCTGCTGTCCGCCGCGATGCTCGAACGTCTGCACGACCTGGGCGTGATCCGCAGCCGGCCCACAGCGTTGTGAGTCGGCCGGGTGTCGTATCCGGGAACTCCGTGATGTCCCACCTGCCGCGTCTGTACAACGATCTGGCGTGGATCTGGCCGCTGGTCAGCCCGCCGGAGGACTACGCCCCGGAAGCCGCGGCCATTCATGCGGCCATTGAACAAATTCTCGGCCGGGCGGATGCGTCCGCCCCCAGACGCACGCTGCTGGAGCTGGGCACTGGCGGCGGCCATACCCTCAGCCACCTTAAAGCCCATTACGACTGCACGGCCGTCGACCTGTCCGAATCGATGCTCGCCCTGGCGCGGCAACTGAATCCGCAGGTGGAGCACCACCGCGGCGACATGCGCACATGGGGCATCGACCGGTGCTTCGACGTGGTCTTGGTGCATGACGCGATCGACTACATGATCACGGCCGCCGATGTCGCGGCCGTCTTGGCCAATGCCCATCGCCACCTGCGCCCCGGCGGCGTTGTGGTCTTCGCTCCCACCCACGTGACCGAGACTTTCGAGGACCATGAAGTCGCGCACGACCACCACACAGCCCCTGACGGTACCGCGGTGACGTATGCCGTCTACGCCCATGACCCCGACACACGTGACACGAGTATTGAAACCGTGATGGTCTACTTCATCCGCAGGCGCGATGGCAGCCTGCGCGTGGAGCAGGATCGGGATTGCTGCGGCCTGTATTCGATCAGTAAGTGGACGACCATGCTTATCGAAACCGGCTTCCAGCCACATGTCCAACCACTGGGCGATGACATCATCGGCAGCCACGGCACGCCGCTGTTCCTGGGCCTTAAGCATCGGTGACGGCTGAGCCGTCACACGATCAAGGCGGCAGGCTTGCCGAACCCCTGACACGCCCCAGTTTCCACCGTCGATACATTCGGCCGCTGCCATTTGGCACCCGCCTACGGCGTCGGATGTCCGCCCGCGCCAGTAGTCCGATAATACTTTCAGTCTCGCACCGCAAACCGCTGATTGTCGGGTGTCTGGCCTGCCTGCGGGAAATTCGCTCGGGGTTCGTCTTCGTGCAGGACTGCGCCCCATAAGTCGATGACATGAAAGGCCGAGCCAAGCCGGTTGCTCGACCGAAGGCAGGAGCACGATGATGGCGATCGTGAAACCTCAGACCGGACCCGCGGCTCCACGCAAAGGGCTTATGCCGATCTCTCTGCAAGAGCTGGCCGAAGCGCAAGTTCTGCCCGGGCACCTGCGCGATCGCGATGGCCGGATTCTCATCCCTGCCGGAGCCGTGTTGAACAGCGACGATCTGAAAGTGCTTGCATCTAGGCCGATGTACGTCGGCCCCGACTGGCTCGCCAACCGTGCTCGTACGATGGCCGTCGGGGCAGCCGGAATAGCCGGGGTAAGTGGGAAGGGTGATGCGGCGAGTCCTCCGAATGCGATGGGAAACGGCGAAGAGTTGCGCCGGCAATTGCGGCGTGTCTGGAACACGATGCTCGATCTCGAATTGACCGAACAGGACGGTTCGCGCCGTCGCCATGTCCGGGTGCAGACGCTCAACCTCTCCTCGGGCGGCTTCGCGTTCCTGCACCGCCAGTTCATCCATCCCGGCACCCGTGTTCGGGCGGAGTTCCAGGCCCTGCCCGGCAAGCCGATCATCGAAGGTGTGGTTCGCGCCTGCGACCAGTTGGGCGGGATGGAGCACCGGGTGGGCGTGCAGTTCATCGCCAATGCGAGCCGCACTTTGACGCCTGACGTTGAACGGGCGACATAGTCCAATGGACCCGTCTCACATCGCAGCAGGCGGCGCCATACTCCATTGCGCTCATCTGCGACAGAATGAAGCATTTACAGGGGCACGCCGTTGACCGACTCAGGTTGGACGCCTGTCCACCCCGAGGCATGTTTGTACGCGATGGTGGCCAGGTCGCACGCCAGGGACAGGTCGGCCAACTGCCGCCGTGCGGAGAGCAAGTCGCGCCGGGCAATCAACACATCGAGGCGATCGGCGTCGCCGGTGGCG
>CAZUUQ010000012.1:23408-37563 GCA_964622625.1 uncultured Phycisphaeraceae bacterium
GAGCAAGTCGCGCCGGGCAATCAACACATCGAGGCGATCGGCGTCGCCGGTGGCGAAGGCGGCTTCGGCCTGCGCCACCATCGCCTGTACGTGAGGCAATGTCGTGTCGCGGTGATGATCGAATTGCTGTTGCCGCGCCTGCACCATCAGCCACGCCTGCCGCACCTGGCGCGTCGTCTGCTGAATCTTCGTCTGAGTCATCGCCTGCTGCCTTTCGTGCTGCGCCTGGGCTGCGGCGGTGTGTGCTTGACCCTGATCGAAGATCGGCAACGAGACGGCGGCCTCGGGGCCGATCTGGATTCTGCCATCTTCGCGTTCGAATTCAACGCCCGCGTCGACGTGCGGCCATACCGCCCCGCCCGCCAGTGTCAATGCATGACCGGTCGCGACGGTGCTCCAATGCGCAGCCTGCACGTCCAGACGCGACGCCAGGGCCATAGCCACCGCCTGCGATTCATCTGTAGCCGCCACGGCCGATAGAGGTTGTGCCGTGGCTGTCCAGTCGGTCGGCGCGTCGGACAGGCCCATGGCTTCGAGCAGATGTCGCTTAACCGCGGCCAGCTCCGCCGTGTTCTCCAGTTGCCAGCCCAGCAAACCATGCAGCTCTGCCTCGTATCGACCAACGTCCCTCGCGTCGCCGAGGCCTGTGGTGAAGCGATCCCGCGATGTCTGCACCATGGCCTCGACGAGCTCGCGTTGCTCGTCGAGCAGCGCCTCGTGCTGTTGGTGATGTACCACCTGACGATGCAGGCGCTGCACTTCGGCCGCCAGATCGAGGGTGCTCTGGCTCACACGCAGGATCGTCTGTTGAAGGTGCGCGTCTGCGGCTGCCTGGCGTGAGGGGAGCTGCCACAGCGCCGATAGCGCCTGGCTCAGCGAGGCTGTGAGCGTGGTGATGCCCCCGGACTCAAAGCCAAGGGAGCCGGTGAGAACCGGATTGGGAAGCAATCCCGCCTGCACATACTCGGCATGGGCCTGACGGATCACGGCCAGGTCGGCGGCGATCGCCGGGTTGCCACGCAATGCTGCAGCCACCGCGTCATCACAGGAAAGCAGACCTGTTTCGCCCCAGGGCAGCTCGGTGTGATCGAGCGGCCGGCCGATGCCCTCGACGCCGACGCGTTGATGGACCAGATCAACCGCCTGCTGCAACGAAGGTCGATTGTCCAGCGTCTGGCAAGCGGTCGTCGCGGTGACCGACACGACCATCGCCGCCGCGGTCGTGCGACGGATCGCGGTGACGACGGGCGATACGAATGTGCCACGGGATGGGCTCATGTGATGCACACTCATGGCTGCACGTGGATGCGGGAGGCGTCGATCGCCAGCAAGCCGCTGTCGGCGTGGCGCCGGACGATGCCCTGTACGACCACAATCGCAAACGGCTTAAGCCCTCCAGCATCTTGCAGCGTGGTGCGCAGCGGTTGGCCGTCGGTGTCGGACACCTGCACCGACAGCGTCTTGCCCTGAAGCTGCTCCCGCGGCACGCAGCAGTAGTCCCACGGCGTGGGGCAGCCGGTGTCACCCGCGGCGTGGCAACTCATCGTGTTGACATCGGTCAGCAGCATCACTGCCCGGTTGGCCACGAACGGATCGCGCCGCCCGCCGACCAGCCCGCGCACCATCACGCTCTGGCCGTCCTGTCCTTCAGCCACCACCTGGGCGACATCCGCCACCTCGGCCGAGGGGCTCTGCGTCAGGAAAAGTCCCGCCGGCAGCGCCGCCGCGGCCGACGTCGGCGAACCTGAAGCTGAAGCGGTCGGCTCATCGGTACGATCGCAGCCGCTGATACTCGCGGCAACCAGCACCAGTGCGAACATCAGGGTCAGTTGTTGTGTCTTGCGCATGACGCGATTCCTTTCATATGGAGGTGCAAACAGGGTCACATCGCCTTGAGTGCGGTGGTAATCGGCAGCCGCAGACAGTGGATCGACGGCGGCAGCGCTCCGAGCAGTCCCAGCAGCACCGCGGCGGTCAGCCCCGCCGTCAGGACCAGGGAATCGACGCGCAGTCCCACCGCTCCGAGCGCAAACTGCACCGCCAGACCGTCCAGCATAAGCACGCCAAGCCCCGCCGCCAGCAGTCCGCCGGCAAGCGTCGCCAGCATCGCTTCCTGGATCAGGCTCAGCAGAATGGCCCGGCGGGGAAAGCCCTGGGTCTGGAGCGTGGCAAATTCGCGTGTGCGCGCGACGAATGCTGCATACAAAGTGTTAAGCCCGCCGAACAGGCCGCCCAGACCGATTAGGCCGGCGGTGCCCAGGGCCATCAACTGTATCGGCCGATAGAACGTTGCCACCTGCGCGTAATAGTCACGCTCGGACATCGCCGTGATCTGCAGGTCCAGGCGCTGCGCCGCCAGAAGCTGCACGTCCTCCAGCTCCGCAGTGTCGAGCGTCAGCACCACGCAGGAGATGCCCTCCCTGCGCGTGGCGATCTGCAGGTCGCTCAGCGGCGCCCACACCTCCGAATCCACCACACTGCCGGGGGATGCGAGGATGCCGGCAACCGTCCACGGCCGGCCGTCGAAGTAAAGCGTACGCCCCAGGGCCGCTTTACCCTGCGGCAGTTGCAGCCGGCGCAGGGCGTGACGGCCAACCGCAATCTCGTCCTGGGCTTCGCCTGGCCAACGGCCGTGGATCAGCCGCACCTGGCCATGCACCAGCATCGCCGCCGGTGTGACGCCGCGCAGCGTGATCGCCAGCGGCCGCCCGTCATCGGGCGCGTGATGGAGCCGAGCCTGTAAATGTATCTCCGGAGAAACGTGCTCGATGCCGGCCGTACGGCGTATGCCGCGCACGCTCGAGACAATGATCCCGCCGAGGCCGGGCATCAGTTCGCTGCGTTCGATGCTTTCTTCACTGCCGGCGGCCAGAACCAGCACATTCTCCGGCGAACCGCTGGCCTTGAGGCTCGCGTGCATGCCGCGCACGAAGCCCGCCGCCGCCAGCACCAGCAGCGCCACCAGCGCGCTGCCACCAACCATCAGCGCCAGACGCAACGGCGAGCGTCCCATGTTCCGCACGGCGTATTCCCAGGGCAGCCAGCGCATCAGTGCGAACTCCCAATCATTGCCGACACCAAACGGCTCACACGGCCCGGAAACACCCGGCGATCTCACGTCGCGACGCCTGCCACGCCGGCACCAGCCCCGCCGCCACGCCAAGGCCGACGGCGATCAGCAGACCCATGACCAGCGTGCCCGGCGTGGCCAGGAACGGAATCGAAAACCCTTCACTGGACAAGGTGAACTGTCCAGCCTGCATCACCCACAAGGCGATGCCGCAGCCGACCAGTCCGCCAATCAGCCCCAGCAGCAGACTCTCGCTGATGATCAGTCGAGCGATCGCGCCGCTGGTAAAGCCCAGTGTTGCCAGCACCGCGTGCTCCTTGATTCGGTCCTGCACGCTCAGCACGATCGCATTGCCGATCAGCGCCAGCACCGCGACCAGGCATCCCCAGCCCACGTAGCGCGTAAAGGCGATCAGATGCGCCGCCTCGCCGGCAGCCTGGGCGATGAAGCTCTTCTCGCCGCTGGTGGCTGTGGGGCGCTGGTCGTGCACGAACAGGGCGTCGATCGCCCCGGCGGCCGCGTCCAGCCGACCGGCATCGTCCACCTGCACGTTGAACTGCGTCACGATGCCGAGTTGGTCCGACCCGGCCGCACGCTGGAGAAAATCCAGGTGCACATACGCCACGTTCAGATCCTGCGGATTGTCGGAATCCAGAATCCCCGCCACCGACACACGCACGCCCGCGGCTTCAAGACTGTCGCCGACGCGTACTCCACGACGCTGGGCCAGCGTGCGGCCGACAAGTGCCGCATCCTTGCGCGAAAGCCACTGGGTGATCGAGCCGGCCCGCATCGCCAGTTTCGATCCGTGTTCCGCGGCCCACGGCTCAGCCGGCACGCCGCGATAAGTGACCACATCCAGACCCGCCCGGCAGTTGGACACCAGCACGCGCACCGGTGTGACATTGACCACGCCCGGCACCCGCGCGATCCGCTGGGCGTACTGCTCCGGCAACTGGCTGGTCGAGGGACAGAACCGTCCCTGCTGGTAGACCACCAGCCGAGTATCGCCGGCCGTGTGCCGCGTCGTCGCTTCCAGGCCCTGCTGCATCGTCTGCACAGCCGCGAACAGGAACATCGCCGCCGCCACGCCCCCCACCGTCAGGCCGCTGCGCATCGGTCGACGCGCCGCCTGTTTGACCACCAGGGGCCAGAACTTAGGCATCAACATGCACCACCTCCTTCGGCCGCCGGATCGCCTCGATCAGCCGCCCCTTTTCCAGGTGCAGCACCGAGTGTGCGTGCTCGGCACAGTGCGGATCGTGCGTCACCATTACGATCGTCTTGCCCATCTCCTCGTTGAGCCGCTTGAGCAGCGCCATCACTGCCAGGGCTGAGGACTTGTCCAGATCGCCGGTCGGTTCGTCGGCGACGATGATCCGCGGATCGGTCACGATGGCACGAGCGATGGCCACGCGCTGCTCCTGCCCTCCGGAAAGCTGACGCGGATAGTGATCGTGCCGGTCGGCGATGCCCGCCAGTTCCAGCGCCTCGGCCACGCGCTCGTGGCGCTGCCGCCGGCTGAGCCGATGCAGCAGCAGCGGCAGTTCCACGTTCTCGTAGGCCGTCAGCGTCGGCACCAGGTTGTAGAGCTGGAAGATGTAGCCGATGTACGTGCTGCGCCAATGTGCCAGTTGTGATCGCGAGAGCGTGGAGATGTCCGTGCCGTCGATGATCAGCCTGCCGGCCGTCGGCCGATCGATCCCGGCAATCAGGTTCAGCAACGTGGTCTTACCGCTGCCGGACGGCCCCATCAGTGCCAGGAACGCGCCGGCGTCGATCTCCAGATCGAGTTGCCGCAGCGGCAGAATCTCGTTTTCGCCGCGGCGATAGGCGCGCGTGAGCTGTTGGCAAACGATCAGACTCATTCTTCAGCTCCCATCTTGAAAGCGTCGTCATCCGAGTGGCCCGATTCCCGCACGCGCAACCGCCGCCCCTCGACCAGTTCGGCCGGCGGATTCACAATCAGCCGGTCACCGGGGTTGAGCCCGGTGGTGACCTCGATCCAGTCGCCGTGGCGCATCTGCCCGACGGTGATGGTGCGGCGGCTGGCGTGACCGGCAGCATCGACGATCCACACACTCCCATCGCCACCCCGTCCGACAATACGCATCGGCGCGAAGACCCCGCCGGCGCCTGAACTTCCGTCGCCGGCTTCGCGTGTCGCCGCGATGAAGCGCACGCGGGCGAGCATTTGCGGCTTCAGGTGCGGCGAGGGGTCGTCGATCGTGACGAGAAACGCCAGGGTGTTGCGGCTGATGTCAGCCTCCTGTATCACGCGTGTCACGCGGCCCGTGAAGACCTGGTCGGCCAGCACGTCCACGACGATCTGCGCCTGCACGCCCACGCCGATGCGGGCGGCCTGCGCCAACGGCACATCGGCACGCACCTGCAACCGTGCCGGGTCGTACAGCCGCGCCACGCCCGAGTTGTTCTCGTCGGCCTGTACGAGGCTGCCTGGCTCAACCAGCCGCGCCAGAACCACGCCGCTGACCGGGCTGATGATCTCGCATCGCTGAAGCAGGAGCCGCGCCTCGTCGCGATCGGCCTGCGCGACGGCCAGGTCCGCCTCGGCCGCTTGCAGGGCGGCCGCCAACTGCTGTCGCTGCCGATCCAGCCGCGCCTCAAGGACAGTCGCCTGCAATCGCGCCGCCTCCACTTCCGCTTCCTGCGCTTGCAGGCGCGCCTCAAGCCGCTGCACCTGCACCGGGGCCACAAGGTCACGCTGTGCCGCCAGCCGTCGAGCAGCCAATTCGAGTTCCAGTTCCGCCCGCGTCGCTTCGAGCCGCGCCACTTCAGCCGGCCAGCGCGCTACTTCGGCTTCCAGTTCCGCCAGACCGGATCCGGGCGATCCGTCACCGAGCGCCTGTCGCGCAGCGGCAACCACCGCCGTGGCGCGGGCGAAATGTGCCTCGGCCCGCCGCAATCCCAGTCGCGCATCGGCGTCTACGATGCGCGCTACGACCTGCCCCGCCTCGACATGGTCGCCTTCCAGCACCAGTACGTCCTGCACGATGCCGTCGCGCTGTGCCGTTACCTGCGTCGCAAACGGATGAGGTTCGATCCAGCCCGGCGCCTGCACGATGACGCTCATTCCGCGCGCCGCCTGTCCCAAGCTGCGCACCACGACCGGCACGGCTTCGACATCGGCGGCCGGTGTCAGCGCATCGCGGGCCGCGTAACCCATCAGCAGCAGCGCCGACAGAACCAGCGTCAGCGGCAGCAGCAGCCGCGTCTTCCATCGCCGCCCCGGTCGTGGAACGGCCGTTACCGCTGCTCCGCCGCCCCGGCCGGGAGATGCCGTGGCTGCGGTTCCGCGCGGTGGACCGGCCTGCTGCGGCCCGAGGCCGGGCTTGACCTCAATCATGAGTCACCTCCGCATCACAACGCCTGCGCACAACACGTGAATAAAGAGCTCGCGTCAAACCTCATCCGCTTCGTGCGGTCCGGGCGCAGTCACCTTTCAGCAAGGCGCGCGACAAAACCCCAGGGGGGAGAGAAGCGAGAGAAGCGTGAAATGAAAGTTCAGGATCGCGGAGGTTTGTCAATGCCGCCGGCATGATCGGCGGCGGGGAAATGATGTGTAACCGCTCTGACAGCATTCCATCGTGGGGGCAGCACCGCCATCGTGGGTGCCGGATGCAGTCCGATGTTCTTGACGGACCCAGCACAAAAGGCACAGCAGCCGTTGCAGCCTTCGGACGGCACATTGTCTTCGACGGGAGCCGAATGACTTCCGCGCGGTGAGGCGGGGATCGGCTCAAGATCGCCGGCTCCTTGCGCCAGGCAGCAGTCCTTCACCGCAGTCGCCTCATGCAGCTCACGATCAATTGCCGCGCCTGCCAGGGGCGCCGTCAGCAGCCCCACAGCGACCAGGAGAACCACCAGTGCATGTTGCGAATAGTAAAGGCGCATGTGTGCATGCATGCTATGACGACGAAACCAGGTCTGCAAGGACGAGGCCCACGATTTCTGGGAGGTGAATGCATGAGACGTTGATGTCCGCAGAAAGCTTCTGTGGTATGTGATGCGACGGTCGCGATGCTGTCTTGAGTGTGATACATCCATGTACGTGTCCATTAATGCGTCGTTACCCTGCGGACTGCGGCGTCCGATACACTGAGTGACCTGTGAACCTTACAGTTGAAATGATGGAACGCTTTGTCATGTCCGTGATCCCCGTCACCGGGGTGATCGCGATTGTGGTGCTGTCGTGGCGCGGCTGTCTGTCGCTCGAGGCCTTCACCGCGGCGCCGCGGCGGCCGACGGGTCTGGGGCTGGGCGATCTCGCAGCAGGGCTGGCGATGATTGTCACACTCGGTCTGGCGCTGCCCGGGGTGGCGGCGATGGCAGGATTGAATCGTCTGGCGGAGCATTCACCGCAGCGCCTTGCCGCCTACGCCATGCTGGGGCAGTTGGTGGGGTTGTTGCCCGTGGTGGCCTATGTGCTGTGGCGTGCGGCAACCGGACCGGGCGGAGTTGCAGCTTTGGGCCTGACCAGCCATCGCCCGTGGCGCGACCTGCGCCTGGCGGCATGGGGGTTGCTGCTGGCCATCGTGCTGGTCCAGGGTCTGACCGCCGTGATCGTGCTCATTGTCGCGCATTTCGGGCTTACTCCGCCACCAGTGGGGCACGATCTGCTGGCCGCGCTGGTTGAGACAGACTCGCGGGCGTCCGCATTTGTCATTCTCATCTCCGCCCTGGTGCTCGCGCCTCTTTTTGAGGAAGTGATTTATCGCGGCCTGGTGCAGTCGGCCCTGATCGCGCACTTCGGGCACGATGCCCGCTGGCCGATCATCCTGGCGGCGGCGCTGCTGTTCGGCGTCATCCATGCCGGCGCGGCCGCGTGGCACGTGCTGCCGGGACTGGTCGTGCTCGGCGTGCTGCTGGGCTGGCTCTATGAGCGGACGGGCAGTCTGTTGGCCCCGGTGCTCGTGCATATGGGGTTCAATCTGCTGAACGTGGCGATGGCGCTGCTGCTGGTCGACGCGGCCGGCGAGGTCGCCACGACGTCGGTGGTCATGGGGAAGGGACTGTGATGACAGGCAGGCAAAGCGGCGACAATGCGGGCGATGCCGCAACGTGGCTGGGCGTTCGCAATATCGAATGGCTGGGCGATGCCGATGGCGGTCATCTGCGCCTGCTGGACCAGACGCGTCTGCCGCTGACCACGCACTATCTGGACTGCCGCAGCGTGCAGGATGTGTGGGATGCGATCAAGCGGCTGAGCGTGCGCGGCGCCCCGGCCATCGGCATCGCGGCCGCCTACGGCTGCGTGCTCGCCGTGCAGCGGGCCGACGCGCCCCGCCAGGCCCTCGACAAGGCCGCCACGCATCTGGCGACCAGCCGCCCCACGGCCGTCAATCTCTTCTGGGCCCTCGATCGCATCGGGCGCGTCGAGCCGTGTACACCCGCGGCCCTGCTGCGCGAGGCCCGGGCGATCCACGACGAGGACCGGCTCATGTGCGAGCGCATTGGCGAGCATGCGCTGGGACTGCTGCAGCGTCTGATCGGCGCTCCTTCGACAACTTCATCCACCTTGCGCCTGCTGACGCACTGCAATGCCGGTGCTCTTGCCACCGGCGGCATCGGCACGGCCACCGCGCCGATGTACGTGGCCGCCCGCCGGGGCCTGCCGATCGCCGTCTATGCCGACGAGACGCGGCCGTTGCTGCAGGGCTCGCGGCTCACAGCCTACGAGCTGGGGGCGGCCGGCATCGAAGTGACGCTCATCTGTGATGACATGGCCGCCCACGTCATGCGCGAAGGCCGCGTCCAGGCCGTTATCACCGGCGCCGACCGCATCGCCGCCAACGGCGACGCAGCCAACAAGATCGGCACGTACAACCTCGCCGTGCTGGCGCGGCATCATGGCCTGCCCTTCATCGTCGCCGCCCCGACTTCGACCTTCGACCTGAGCATCGCTGACGGCTCGGCCATCCCCATCGAGCAACGGGCGGCCGAGGAGATCACCGAGGGCTTCGGTTCGCGCACCGCCCCGCCGGGGGTCAAAACCTACAGCCCGGCTTTCGACATCACGCCGGCCGACCTGATCACCGCGCTGGTGACCGAGAAGGGCGTGATCGAGCCGGTCAACACGGCCGGCATCACGGCGATCGTGGGTGAGCGGCGCCAGTGAATCGCGAATACTGCTACCACCGCGGCCCCGCGGCATGTCCGGTCAATTCGTCCAGACGCTGGTCGATCAGTTCCTGCCGGGCGGCCTGACGCTCCTCAATGCGCTGCTGCATCTGCTCGACGCGCTTCCGCAGGTCCGCGAGGATCTTCTCCCGCAACTGCTGCCGCACGTCAAAGTGCTCCGCCACCGCCTGCCGCAGACTCTCACGCAGTTCGTCCCCGGCCGCGGCGTCGCCGCGCTCCGTCGCCTCGCGATACTGCCTCGACAGATCGAGCGCCTGCCGCTCCAGACGCGTGTCGGCCACACGCAAGGCGTAATGCTCCGGATCGCTCTGCTTGAGATAGACCAGACGCATCAGGCCGGGCAGGTGCGGCCGCAGGCGCGCGAGCACCGCCTCAGGCTCCTGCTCACGGTACTGCCGTACGCGGGCGGCCAGATCCGGATCGACTTCGTCGAGCACGTCGAGGGCGGCGTCGATCTGCTCAGGCCCGAAGCGGTCGGCCCAGGTTCGGCCGTCACGCCGCCACGGCCCTTCGCCGTCACGCGGGCCGGGATGATCGAGCAGCATGTCGCCTTCGATTGCCTCCACGGGCTGCGGCTGGTCCGCAACCGCCGCCGCGGCCGCCTCATCCGCTTGCGGCTGCGCCCACGTTGGGGCGCCCGGCCATGCCGCCAGTCCCGCGCCCAGTGTGATCGCCAGCATGACCGGCCAGTGCGTTGTGCTTCTGTTCATCGTCCCATGACCTCGTGTCTTGCGTTCTACAGTGACGTATAACCACACAACCTTCAGAAAAGTCCGACCTGTTCATCGTCGGCATGATGCTCCCATTGCCGCAGCAGTTCGTCGAGGGCCGCCGCCGCGTCGGCAAGACTGGTGTCGCCGGCCACCTGGTCCAGTTGGTCCACGTCGTAGTCCAGCAGGGCCAGCTCGGCGTCGATGTCGGCATGCACGCTCTCCGCAGTGATGGCCGCGAGGGTCTGATCCAATCCCGCCGGCCAGGCATCCTCGGCCGTCGCCACGATGCGCGATTCGATGGCCGTCGGCGTCGTCGTCGCAGGCCAGGGCACACCCAGTCGCCACAGCAACCCGACCGCCACAGCACACGCGGCCGCCATCGCCGCGGCCGTCCACAACCGCCGGCCGCCCAGCCGCGCCAGCACGGGCCGACGACGGGCCGTCACCCGCCCGGCCGTCGCATCGATGATCCGCTGCGCCAAGTCCGCCGGCGGGACAACATCGCCATGCGGACCCAGCCCCGCGGCCAGCATGGCCTCCAGCTCCGCGTCGCGCGGCTCAGGCATCTCGTGTTGGTTCGTGTGCTCAGGCATGACGGCCACCTGCTTTCACATCGGCTTGCGAACTCAGACCCAGCAGGGCCCGCAGTTTGCCCACCGCCCGGTGGTTGCGCGCCAGCACCGTGCCCAGGGGCTGGCCCAGCGCCGCGGCGATGCCGGCGAAGCTCAAGCCCGCGGTGAAGCGCAGGTGCAGTATCTCGCGGTCGGTCGGCGGCAGCGTATCCACGGCCCGGCGGACCGCCTGGCACTGTTCGTTATGCACCATCACTTCAAGCGGCGTGTCTGCGACTGTGGCAGCCTGTTCCAGGGCCGACGAAACCCCAGCGTCATTCTGACCTCCGCCGCCCCCGGCCGCGACTGCCTGACGTTCCCGTCGCCGCAGTTCATCACGCAGGTTGTTGACCGCGACGCGAAACAGCCACGCCTCGAACCGCCCCTGCTCGCTGTACCGCTCGATGTGCTCCACCAGTTTCACGAATGTCGCCTGCGTCAGTTCCTCGGCCAGGTCGCGGTCGCGGCATTGCCGCAGCAGCAGGGCGAAGACCCGGGGCGTGTAAGTCCGCACCAGCACCGCCCAGGCCTCGGCGTCGCCGCCCGCCGCTTCCCGCACCGTCCGTTCAAGGCTGGCTGGCGACGGTTCGCCCATAGGCTTCCATCCGGTTCAACGTGCCAGGCGGGCTTTTATTGCGGGGCTGTCCGATGACGCGGGCCGTGCTGGCGAAGGCACGCATCATCGTCATACTACGGATCGCCATGGAAGATCGCCTGTTTTCCGACGACCCGTCCCCCCCCGTCCCCCTCGGCGGTGCCGCCGAGCCGCCCTGGGTGGGCCTGGACCTCGACGACCCCGCCACCGTCGCTCGCTTGTTCCGTGACGCCGCCGCCGCCAACCGCGATTGCCCATTGCGCCGCGGGGCGACCGTCCATCTGCCGGCCCGCGGACGTCTCGTGATGACCGGCGACCTGCACGATCACAGTCTCAACCTACAGCGCATCCTCAGGCTCGCCGCCCTGGACGAAGACCGCGATCATCACGCCATCCTCCATGAAGCCGTGCATGGCCCGCATCCGGTGAACGGCCGTGATCTGTCCGTTCGCACCCTGGCCCGCGTTGCGGCCGTCAAGGTCGCCCATCCCCATCAGGTGCATCTTCTGCAGTCCAACCACGAGCTGGCCCAGTTGCTCGGCGAGGGCATCATGAAGACGTCGCTCAACGTTGTCGAAGCGTTCGATGCGGGGCTGATCGCGCTTTACGGCGATCAGGCGGACGCGGTGCATGAAGCGATGGAGGACTACATCATGTCCCTGCTGCTGGCGGTGCGCTGCGAAAACCGCGTGTTCTGTTCGCACAGCCTGCCGTCGCCCAGTCAGATGAAACGCTTCGATCCGCAGGTGATTCATCGTGTCCCGACCGAAATGGATCTGCAGCGCGGCGGCTCAGCCCACATGATGGTCTGGGGCCGCGACCACACCCAGCAGCAGGCGGATGCCCTGGCTGAACGGTGGGATGTGGACCTGTTTCTCTGCGGCCACCAGCCGGCGGACATGGGCTACAGCTTCGAGGGGGAGTCGATCATGATTCTGGCCAGCGACCATGAGCACGGCATGGCCCTGCCCATCAACCTCACGCGGCCTTGCACGATGAATCAACTGGAACAGCAGCTTGTGCCGCTGGCGGGCGTGATGGTGTGAACGCTATGCCATCACCACGCGCCGGGCGGCGACGGGATCTTCCACGCCGGCGGCCTGGAACGCCGCCCGGCGGCGCAGGCAGCCGCCGCACTTGCCGCAGGGTACCGGCCGCTCACGCAGGCACGACCAGGCCGCTTCCCACGGCACATTCATCTGCCGACCCAGACTGACGACCTGGACATCGCTGCTTTGCAGCAGAGGCATGACGACCCGCGGCGGCGCGATCGCCTCAAGCCCGACCGCTTGCTCAATGAGCTGCGCCTGTTCGCTGAGGCACGCCGCCTGTTCGGCCGATTCGGCCGTTACCGGCCAGATGATGCGCGTGCCCCGCAACTCCACCGCGACGGTTGCGGCCGCGGTCAGCAGGTTCAGCCGTGTCAGCGGCGCGTGTTGGCTTGCCGCGCCGGCGCCGTCGTGGCGCAAGGAGCCAGTGCGCTTCGCCCATGGCCGCTGCGTCAGCCATGGCATATCGATGACCAGTATGCGGCCGATGTGGAAATGCTCAGCCTGGGCCAGCACGCCGCGTCGCCGCGCCTCGGCAGCCTCCCGGCCGTCGCGCACATGCAGCAGCGTGATCGACTCGCCTGGTCGGGCAGCCAGCACCTGCGCCAGTGCAACCAGACTGCGAACACCTCCGCCCGACAACAGCAGCGTGCCGCCTTGCTTCATGTCTGTCATATCGGCCAACGACCCGTCCGCGGCCCACCTGTCACAGCCGCCAGGCACGCCGATTTATCACCTTGACATCCCCCCATCCGCCCACCAGACTCTTGCCACCCTGCGGTCTTTGTGAAAGATGCTCCCCATGAGTCTGCTCGTTCTTCAGCACGAAGCCCACGAATCACCGGCCGCCCTCGCCACAGTCCTGCAGCGACACGGCCACAGGCTGCGGGTCATCCGCCTCGATCAGGGCCAGACGATGCCCGAAGACCTCGACGACGTGGACGGCATCATCTCCATGGGCGGCTCGATGAACGTCGATCAGGCCCCGGAGTACCCTTGGATCGACAAGGAGCTGGAGGTGCTGCGCCAGGCCCATGAGGCCGGCCTGCCGCTGCTGGGCATCTGCCTGGGCTGCCAGCTCATCGCCCACGCTCTTGGCGGCCAGGTCGCGCCGATGGCCAAGCCGGAGATGGGATGGCATCCGATCCGCCAGACGTTCTTCGGCACCAACGACACGCTGCACAACGGCGTGCCCTGGCGGACCATGCAGGCCCACGCCCACGGCATGGAAGTCACCAAGCTGCCGGCCGGCGGCGTGCCGCTGTCCTCATCAACCCTCTGCCGCACGCAGGCCTTCCGCGTCGGTCTGCGGACCTACGGCTTTCAGTACCACTTCGAATGGACGCGGGCCGACCTCGACCTGGTTGCGGGCGACAGCCTGTTCGAACGCAGCGAGCAGACGGCCCAGGAGTTCCTGGAGCAGATCGATCAGCATTACCACAGCTATCGCCGCCTGGGCGACCGTCTGGCGACCAACATCGCCCTGTTCCTGTTCCCGATTGACAAGCGATAGAAAGCGATCGCGCCGCCCCGCACGGAGTCCGACGCATGCTCATGGATTCACAGCCATTGTTCGTGATGCCCGCCGGCGTGCGGACGCGCTGGGCCAGCCCGGAGAATCCCTCGGCCGCGCCGGGCAACGGCGGCCGTGTCTCCGACGGCCGCAAGGGCCGCGCCTGCGTCCCCATTGAGCCGGGCGAAAGCCTCACGCTCGCCGAGGTCACCGGCACATCGGGCGCGGTGCGGCGAATCTGGATCACCATCCGTGACCGCCGGCCCGTCATGCTCCGCGGCATGCGCATCGACATGTATTGGGACGGCTGCGACACCCCGGCCGTCAGCGCCCCGCTGGGCGACTTTTTCGGCCACCCGCTCGGACGCATGGTCCCGTTCCAGTCCGCCATCTTCTCCAGCCCCGAAGGACGCAGCTTCAACTGCTGCCTGCCCATGCCCTT
>CAZUUQ010000012.1:37663-41942 GCA_964622625.1 uncultured Phycisphaeraceae bacterium
CGCGAAAATCCCACCACGCTGATGCGCGACTTCGAAGTGCTGCCCCGCGTCACCGGCCGCGGACGGTTCCTCGGCGCGTTCTACGGCGCCATCGCCGATACCGGGCGCTACTTCAACACCTGGTGGGGCGAAGGCGAACTCAAAGTCTTCCTCGACGGAGACACCAAGCTGCCTACGCTCTGCGGCACCGGCACCGAAGACCTCATCGGCACCGGCTGGGGACAGGGCCGCTACGACCACCTCCACCAGGGCTGCCACCTGGCCGACGGCGAGCGGATGCAGTACGGCTTCTACCGCCTGCACCTGCCCGACCCGATCTACTTTCACCGCGACATCCGCGCGACCATCCAGCAGATCGGCTGGACCGGCCACGACACGCTCAAGCAGATGCGTGACAAGGGCGAGACCGTCATGATGCACGGCAAGCCGCTGCCCGACGGCAGCGGAGGCCTGTTCGAGCGCCAGGATGACTGGTGCGCCTGCGCCTTCTTCTACCTCGACCGCCCGGTCAACGACCTGCCCGCCCTCGCGCCCCCGGCCGAGCGCACCACGGGCCTCTACGAGCCGCCCAACGCCAACCGCCGCATGGACACCTGACAATCGCCGCCCCGACATTTCCACCCGTTGTTTCACGCCAGCCGATCGTTAGAGTGTCGCGCTGCCATGCAGGGTGCTGCGTCAGTATGGCCAGCTCCCCTCCTCCCGATGCCAGCGAAAGGCCCGCCTTGTCCCCCGCCCCCGTTCTATCACTCGTCCGTTCGCTGACCGAGCCCAAACTTCAGGTCGATCTGCGCGCCGGGCTGCGTGCCGACCTGCGCCGCGTCATCGTCGCCTGGATGTTCGGCTCGGTCTGGCTCTACACCATCACAGGCGCCGCCATGACGCAGTTCGCTCGTGGACTGGGCGTGACCGACGCGGGCTTCGGCCTGCTGGCCGCTCTGCCCCACATGGCCGCACTGGTCCAGTTGCCCGCCAGCTTTTTTCTGGACACCGGCGGCAAACGAAAGACGCGCTTCATCATCGCCGCGGCCGTCAGCCGCGTGCTGTGGATGGTCGCCGCCCTGATCCCTTACGCGCTGGCCCCCTGGCCGCACCTCTGGCCCACCGCCCTCGTCGCCGTACTCCTCGTCGCCTGGACCACCGGACAGTACAGCGGCCCCGCGTGGATGAACTGGATGGCCGACCTGATACCAAGCCGCATCCGTGGCCGCTATTTCAGCCTCCGCACAAGGCTGTCGGTCATCGTCGGCATCGTCGTCACCCTGGGCATCGGCCTGCTGCTGGATATGGCCCAGCGCCGCGCCGCTGTTGAGCCGGCATCGCTTCGCCGCATGACCAGCCTGCTCATCGGTCTGGCAGGCGTGGTGGGCACCATCGACATCTTCATCTTCCTGCGCGTCAGCGACCCGGCCACCCACGTCCGCAGCCGTCGCGCCGAATGGGTCCGACGCCTCTGGCAGCCCTGGGCCAACCCCGCCTTCCGCCGCTTCGTGGCCTACAACTTCACCCTCGTGCTCGGCCTGGCGTTCATCGGCCAGTATATCTGGCTCTACGCCCTCGACCGCCTGCTCATGTCCAACTGGCAGGCCAACGTCGTGCTCGTGGCCATTCCCCTGCTTGTGCACGCCTGGGCCGTGGTGATCTGGGGCCGGCTCATGGACCGCATGGGTAAGAAGCCCGTCATCATCGTCGCCGGACTTCTCTTCGTCGCCGGGCCTTTCGGCTGGTTCATCGCCACGCCCGAAAGCTGGGTGCTCGGCTATGTCCTCACACTGGTCTCACCGCTGGCGTGGGCGGGTGTCGAGCTGGCGGGCTTCAACATCATGCTCAGCATGAGCAGCGCCGCCGGCCGCGGACCCGCCCGCCGCGACGGCGGCAGCGCCTTCGTCGCCTGGAACAGCCTGGCCGTCGCCGTCGCCGGCACGATCTCCGGCCTGCTGGCCGGACAGATGGCGGGGGCTTTCGAGCACTGGCGCTACGTCGTGCCCTGGGGCGTCGAGCTGAGCTACCACCATCTGCTGTTCATCATCTCCTCCGCCCTGCGCCTCGTGGCCGTGGTTCTGGCGTTGTCACTGTATGAGCCGGCCGCCATCGCCACCCGCGACGCCATCCGCTACATGACCTTCGGCGTCTGGTTCAACGCCCGCCAGGCCCTGCTCATGCCCATGCGCATGGCCGGCCGCGCCAGCCGCTGGACCTACCGCCTCTCCTCCGAACTGCGCCAACCCCAATCACGCGACTGACCGCAAGCCGAACCTTCGCGCCGCGAAGGTGCGGATCACGTCGTTTGCCGTGCCCCGCACCGGCCGATACGGTGGGTGTGGGTCGGCGCTCCCGTCATCGCGCCGTCTTCGCGGAGATAGGGCATGCCGTGCCGCGGATGTCGCAGCCACGTCGCAATTGTTCTGTTCATCACACTTTTCGCCATGGGAACCCCCGTCATGGCCGAAACCAAACCCGCGTCGCGGCTCTCACCTGCGCAGGCTCCCATCCTCGTGCCGGCCATGTGGGAGTACACCGCTCCGTTGATCCGCTCCACCCCCGGCAGCGCGGATGATCCGCAGACCATGCACATCGACAAGGATCCTTCGGTGGTCTTCCACGACGGCCGCTGGCACGTGTTCATGACCGTGAAACTGCACGACCGGACGGTGACCGAGTACTGCAGCTTCACCGCGTGGGACCAGGCCGACGCCGCCCCGCGCACCATCTTGAACCTCAGCGACAGCCGCTACTACTGCGCTCCCCAGGTGTTCTATTTCACGCCGCATCGCAAGTGGTATCTGGTCTGCCAGGTCGGGATGCCCGGTACGAAGAAAATGTGGGTCGCCTGCTCCACCACCGACGACATCGCCGATCCCGCCTCGTGGACCCCTGCAACGCCCATCCTTGATGGCGGCGACGACGACCCGCGCTCCGAGGGCGGCCTGGACTACTGGATCATCTGCGACGACCAACGGGCCTATCTCTTCTTCACCAGCCTCAACGGCAAGCTCTGGCGCTGCTGGACGCGCCTCGAAGACTTCCCTCGCGGGTTCGGCCATTGTGAAGTCGCCCTCGAAGCGGAAATCTACGAAGCCAGCCACACCTACAGGCTCAAGGGCCGCGGCAAATATCTGACCCTCGTCGAGCAGGACCACCGCCGCCACTACAAAGCCTACCTCGCCGACCGCCTTGATGGCCCATGGACGCCCCTGGCCGACACCGAGCAGCGCCCCTTCGCCGGGGCCGCCAACATCCGCCCCGCGCCTGGCGTCGAGCCCTGGACCGACAACATCAGCCACGGCGAACTGCTCCGCGATGGCGTCGACGAACAGCTCATCGTCGATCCGAACAACCTGCGCTTCCTGTTCCAGGGCATGTTCGAGAAAGACAAAGCCGGCCTGGGCTACGGCCAATACCTCTGGCACCTGGGCCTGCTGACGCCGACAAGTGACTAATCAATCCGTTCATTTCGGCCTGTGCGACCCCAGATATCCCAGTAGAATTGGCGTATGCCGGAGGTTGGTTTACCTCATGTCATTGTCCTCAGTGGTCCGTCTTGCTCCGGCAAGACCACGGTTGCATCTGCTCTGAAAGAGATGCTTTCCACTCCGCGTCGTCCGTACCTGCATATCGAGGCGGACCGTTTCATGCCTCATCTTCCGGCAGTGTGGGTGACGCATGACGCGAAGCAGGAAGTCATGACTCGAGTTCTGTGTCGGGCGGCCGCGAGCTTTGCGGATCATGGATTTGACCTGATACTCGACGGGATTCTGCCCTATGGGCGGCCGCGAGAACTGACCGATGCATTGGCTCTGTTCGGTCGCTATCAACTCTGCTATGTAGGAGTTCATTGTGTGGCCGACGTGTTGGCTGCGCGTGAACGTCGGCGGTCCGATCGCGTGCCGGGATGGGCGGCGATACAGAACGAAGACCTGCACGAGGGAATTGCCTACAACGTTGAAATTGACACAACACGTATCAGTGCCGTCGAGAACGCCCGCCAAATCCGTCAACACCTCACGGCCTGCGGCGGGCTTTGAGCCATGCGAGCAGCCTTTGCGATCTTCGACGGCATGACCGCGCTGGACTTTGTCGGCGTCTACGATCCGCTCACACGCCTGGCGTCGATGAAGATCATGCCGAAATTCACATGGAACGTCTGTGCGAGGACGGATAGCGTGGTGGACGACAGAGGTTTGCAGTTCGCCGCGGACACAGTGGGTGGGCTGTTGTCTGGCTACGACCTGGTCGTGGTCCCCGGCGGTATCGGAGCGCGAACTTTGATGCGTGATGA
>CAZUUQ010000013.1:0-3322 GCA_964622625.1 uncultured Phycisphaeraceae bacterium
TGTGCCTGGAGGAACCCTATGCGACTGCTTTCCGATGCATCGGAGTACGCCCTGCGGGCGGTGCTGTGGCTGGCGGATCGCCCCGGCCTGCCGCAGACCACCCAGGAGATCGCGGCCGCGACCAAGGCCGCCCCCGGCTACCTGGCCAAGGTGCTCCAGAGCCTGGGCAAGGCCGGCATCCTTCGCGCGCAGCGCGGGATGCGCGGCGGGTTCACGCTTCAGCGCGATCCGAGCGAGATTGCCGCGCTTGAGGTCATCAATGCCGTCGATCCCATCGAGCGCATTCGCACGTGTCCGCTGGGCATCGGGTCGCACGGCAGCCAGCTCTGTCCGCTGCACCGCCGCATCGACGACGCCGTCGCGCGCATCGAGGCCGCCTTCGCGGAGACGACCATTGCCGACATTCTTGCCGAACCTTCGGCCAGCAAGCCGCTGTGCGGCGCCGGCGACTGTGCCGTCAAAGGAGCCTGATCGTGCCGCACTTCGAACACCAGCCGCTGCAGCGGCACCCCGCCCTTCGGCCGCTGAGCCGCGATCATTACACCGGCCTGGTGCAGGCCCAGCACCTGATCAAGGCCGCGGATGGCGATGCGGCGGCGCGCCGTCGCGCCGTGGCGGAACTGCTCGACGCATGGGCGACAGATATCGCCGAGCACTTTGCCGACGAGGAGCGGCTGCTGCTGCCGCTGATGAACAAAGCTGACACCCGCCGCCTGACGGATGAACACCAGGCGCTGACCCGCGCGGCGGCCGAGGCGCGCGAGCAGCGTCGCCAGACCGAACCCGACGCCGACTGGCTGCGCCGCGCCGGTGAACTTTTGCGCGATCACATCCGGTGGGAGGAGCGCGAGCTTTTCCCACGCATTGAGGCCGACGCCGACGAGGCCGCCCTCAGGCAGCTCGAAACGCGGACCGCTGGTATCGAAGCATCGCGCCCGCGCAACGCCTGCCGCGGCCGCTGATGCCCGCCCTCTTGCAGGAGCACGACATGGTCGCTGTCCCCTCCCGTTCCCTCGAAGCCGGCCGTCCCGACGCGATCCTGCCCGACACCATGCTTCCCGAGTTGTTCCTGCGCCATCCGCAGACGCGGGTGGTATTCGACCGCTACGGCCTGCGCGGCTGCGGCGGGCCGACCGGGCCGCAGGAGTCGATCGGTTTTTTCGCGGCCACGCACGGCGTGGAGCCGCGGCAACTGCTCGATGAGATTCACACGGTGATAGCCGACCCCCGCCAGGCGGCCGCGGCCGCGCGCGAGCTGGCCGAGCAGTCGCAGGCCCGCGCGATCGACACGATTTACCGCCGCTTCTTCCTGGCCGGCATCGCCATCACGCTCACGGCGGGCGCGGCCTGGGGCGCGTGGCTGCTGTGGCGCATCGGCCTGACCGGATCGTTCACGAGCCTGAGCATCCACCAGGTCAATGCCCACGGTCAGGCGCAGATCTTCGGCTGGGTGGCCCTGTTCATCATGGGCTTCGCCTACCAGGCCCTGCCGCGGATGTGGCACGTGGACCTGGCCTGGCCGCGCCTGGCGGCGCTGAGTTTCGCGGCGATGGTCGGCGGGATCGTGGTCCGCACGGCGGGCATGACGCTGGCGGATGCGTGGTCCGCGGCGGCGGCGACGGCGCTGCTGGGCGGCGCGATGCAGATACTGGCCGCGACGATCTTCGCCGCGCAGATCGCCGTCACCTTCCGCCGCAGTGGAAAAGTCATCGAGCCTTACGTCGCCTTCCTCTTCGCGGCCACGGCCTGTTTCGTCGTGCAGACGGTCTTCTGCACGGTGCACACCTGGAACACGATGACGGCCGCGACGCACGAGCGGATGCTCTGGCACGTGGCGACCTACCAGGCGGTGCTGCGCGATCTCCAGATTCACGGCATGGCGCTGCTGATGATCCTGGGCGTGTCGATCCGCATGCTTCCGGCGTTGTTCGGCCTGGCGCGCGTGCCCGACCGGGCGGCGTGGTGGGCGCTGGGATTGCTCACGACGGCGGTGGCGCTCGAGTCCGCGGCGTTCATCACCTATCGCCATACGGGCGAGCATGCGTGGGCGTGGCTGCTGTGGGGTTCGTGGATGCTGCTGCCGGCGGGCGTGGGGCTGGTCGCCTGGCGATGGAGATTATGGCGGCCGCTGCCGGTGGCCGATCGCAGCGGCAAATTCGTCCGCGCGGCCTACGGCTGGCTGGCGCTGTCGCTGGCCATGCTGCTGGCCATGCCTCTGTATCAGGCCGTCAGCGGCATCGCCTTCAGTCACGCCTACTACGGCGCGATCCGCCATGCCGTGACCGTCGGGTTCATCTCGCTGATGATCATGGGCTTCGCGGCCAAGGTGGTGGCGACGCTGAGCGGCCTGGACACGCGGCGGCTGACGGCGATGTGGGGGCCGTTCGTGCTCATCAATGTCGGCTGCCTGCTGCGCGTGGGTCTGCAGACGGGCACCGACTGGCACGACGGGTTCTTCCGCGTGGTGGGCGTCAGCGGCATGCTGGAGGTGACGGCCCTGGCGTGGTGGGGCGCGCACCTGATCGGGATGATGCGTGCCGGCCGACGGGCGGAGCGGGCCGCGTGCGCGGCTGAGGATGCGAAGCTCGTGCGGATTCGCCCGCGGCGCATCGAGGCGGATCACACCGTCGCCGACGTGCTGGCGTGGCATCCGCACGTGCAGGCGGTGCTCGAACGTCATGGTTTCGCGGCCGTGCGCAATCCGCTGCTGCGTCGGACGGTGGCGCGGGTGACGACACTGCGACAGGCGGCGGCGATGCACGGCGTGGCGCTGGAGGCACTGCTGGCGGATCTCAACGGCCTGACGTCCACGGGAAGCGGCGGCCGCGACGCTTGACCACCCGCCTCAGGCCGTATCCAGCAGAGGCTGCGGCGGGCAGGGCTGCGGAGGACTCGCGGGCACACAGCGGCAGCGCGTGCGGCACGCGGCTTCGCGGGCGTCGAGCAGGGCCGCCAACCGGGCCCGGGCGTTTTCAATGCGGCGGCGCATGGCCTTGACGGTGGTGCGGCACAGGGCGGCAGCCTCGGTCGGCGACTTGCCCTCGATGCAGATCAACTCAAGGGCCTGGCGCTGGCGCGGCGACAGGTGGGCGAGCGCCCCGAGCATGCGATTCACCAGGTCGCGCTGTTCGACCCCGTGGACCAGATCCACCTGCTGGCGATCGAGACAGTTGACCGGCAGCGGATAGGCGGCATGGCGGCGGCGCTGGGCGAAGAACTCGCGCAGCACATTACGGGCAATGGCGATCAGATAGGTCCGCAGTGATGCCGCTCCACGAAAGCGGTCGCGCTGGCGCCAGGCGCGGGCGAACACCTCCTGGAC
>CAZUUQ010000013.1:3422-9260 GCA_964622625.1 uncultured Phycisphaeraceae bacterium
CGCACCGACATTGCAGGCGGCATTTTACTTCGGTCGGCGGCGAACGAGTGCCAGATGTGCGGCACCGGACAAGGGCGCCCCCGGCGGTGACGATCACCCATCTGATCTTGCGACCGGGTTATCTTTGACTGTCGCCCTGCTGGTCGGCCACGCCAAGCGCCCGCACGTGGCGGACCACCGACTCGCCCAGGGCCGCCATGTCGTAGCCCCCTTCGAGCACGCTCACGAGGCGACCTTCGCACGTCACCTCGGCCGCGGCGACCAGCGCCTCGGTCATCCATGTGTACGACGCCGGTTCCAGGTCGATGTCCGCCAGAGGGTCGGCATGCACGGCATCGAAGCCGGCGCTGACCAGCAGGAACTGCGGCGCGAACTTCGTCAGAGCGGGCAGGACTTGCTGATCGAAAGCGCGTCGATACTCCGCGTCGCCGGCCCCGGGGAGCATGGGAATGTTGATGGTGTACCCGTCGCCCCGGCGGCTGCCGTGCTCGTAGTCGTAGCCCGTGCCGGGGAACAGAAACTTCGGGTGCTCGTGGAGACTGATGAACAGCACATCGTCGCGCAGCTCCATCAGGTGCTGTGTGCCGTTGCCGTGGTGCACGTCGAAGTCGACGATGGCCACGCGCTTCAGGCCGTGGGCCCGCAGCAGGTGGTCGGCCGCGATGGCGACGTTGTTGAAGATGCAGAAGCCCATGGGCAGGTCGTACTCGGCATGGTGGCCCGGCGGCCGCACGGCACAGAAGGACCGTCTGACGTCTCCGGCCATGGCCGCGTCGCAGGCCGCCAGCACACCGCCGACCGCCATCAGGGCCGCGTCGTAGCTGCGGCGGCTGATGCGTGTGTCCGGCGGGCCGACGTGGATTTCACCCTTCTCGCAGGCGATCCGCATGCGGTCGATGTAGGCCGCGTCGTGTACCCGGGCGACGGCTTCAACGGCCGCGGGCCCGAAGGCCAGCGGCTTCATCCGCGCCAGCAGATCGGCGCCGCGCAGCGCCTCGATGATGGTGCGCAATCGGCCGGCGTGCTCGGGGTGCATCGGGCCGGTGTCGTGCTCCAGAAAGATGTCGTCATAGACCCAGCCGACGTTCATGCGCGTGAAGATACCGCCAAAGCGCGCGGGTGTCGCCGGCGGATAGAATGGCAGCCGCAGGGTGAGGGGAGCGAGGGTGGCGAGGGGAAACCTGCATGACCGCGGCACAGGAGCCTGCTGGTGCCTTCCGACCTTGACGGATTCTTCACGCCCCGCTCCGTCGCCATCGTCGGCGCCAGCCGTGAGCCGCACAAAGTCGGGCACGAAGTGCTGGCCAATCTGATCGCCGGCGGCTATGAGGGCGCGATCTATCCGGTCAATCCCCACGCCCGCGAGCTGCTGGGCCTGCGCTGTTATGAAGACCTGCGTGCCATCGGGCAGGCCCCGGACCTGGTGGTGATCTGCATTCCCGCGCCGTCGGTGCCGAAGATCATGCGGCAATGCGCCAACGTGGGCGTCAAGGCCGTCGTCATCATCACCGCCGGATTCAAGGAGGTGGGCGAAGCCGGCGCGGCCCTGGAGCGCGAGGTGGTGGAGATCGCGCGGAGCCACGGCATCCGTGTGATCGGCCCCAACTGTCTTGGACTTCTGGCGCCGCGGTGCAAACTGAACGCGGGCTTCGGCGGCCCGCTGCCGCCGCTGGGGGGCATCGGTTACATCTCGCAGTCGGGGGCGCTGCTCTCGGCCATCCTCGACATCGCGCGGACGCACGAGATCGGCTTCTCAGCCCTTCTGAGCATCGGCAACAAGGCCGATGTCAACGAGCTGGATGTGTTGCGCAGCCTCGGCGACGACGCGGACACGACGGTGATCGCCGGCTACCTCGAGAGCATCGAAGACGGGCACGCCTTCGTGCAGGAAGCGGAGCAGATCTCGCACCGCAAGCCGATCCTGCTGCTCAAGGCCGGTGGCACGAAGATCGGCGCCCGGGCCGCCAGCTCGCACACCGGCAGCATGGCCGGGGCTGAGAGCGCCTATGAAAGCGCCTTCGCCCGCGCGGGGGTGATCCGCTGCGAGTCGATCAAGCGACAATTCGATTACGCCGAGGCTTTCGCGACGCAGCCGCTGCCGGCCGGCCCGCGCATCGCGGTGGTGACCAATGCCGGCGGTCTGGGCGTCATGGCGGCCGACACCATCGAGCAGTACAACCTCGAACTGGCGGAGCTGTCCAACGCGACCGTTGCCGCCCTGCGCGACGTCCTGCCGCCGGAAGCCAACGTACACAATCCCATCGACGTGCTCGGCGACGCCCTGCCGGACCGGTTCGAGACGGCCGCGCGGCTGGCGCTGGCCGATGAGCACGTGGACAGCCTGCTGGTGCTGCTGACGCCGCAGGCGGTGACGGACGCGGCGGGGACGGCCGAGGGCATCGTGAAGGCGGCCCGCGAGCGCGCGGCGGCGGCCAAGCCGATTTTCGCCAGCTTCCTGGGCGGCTCAGCGATCGAAGGCGCGCTGCGCGTCTTCCAGGCCGGCCGCATCCCGTGGTACGACTCGCCGATGAGCGCGGTGCGGACGATGCGGCGGATGGTCGATTACGTGCGCTGGCGGCAGCGTCCCAAGCGCGTGGTGAAGCTGTTTCCGATCAACCGCCACCGCGTCGAACGGATCATCGACCGTCACATCCGCCGCGAGGACTGGGAGATCGGCGAGTTCGAGTCCAAGGAGATTCTCGAGGCCTGCGGCTTCGCCACGCCGCGCGGTTCGCTGGCCACCACGGCCGACCAGGCGGTGAGCATGGCCGAGCAGATCGGTTATCCGGTGGTGCTGAAGATCTGGTCGCCGGACATCCTGCACAAGACCGAGGTTGACGGCGTGAAGCTGGGCATCGACAGCCCCCAGGCGGTGCGCGACGCGTTCGACCTGATGATGTACCGCATTCCGCAGCAGCGTCCGGATGCGCAGATTCCGGGCGTGCTGGTGCAGGAGATGTGCCGCGGCGGGCAGGAGGTCATCCTGGGCATGACGCGCGATCCGCGTTTCGGGCCGGTGATGATGTTCGGCCTGGGGGGGATCTTCGTGGAGACGCTTCAGGACGTATCGTTCTACCTGGCGCCGCTGACGGCTGACGAGGCGCGGCAGATGCTCATGGGCACGCGGACGTACCAGATGCTGCGCGGCACGCGCGGACGCGAGGGCGTGGACATCGAGGCGATCGCCGAGGCCCTGCAGCGATTGAGCCAGCTTGTGACCGAGTTTCCGCAGATTCAGGAGATGGACATCAACCCGCTGATGGTGGGGCCGGCCGGCGTCACGCCGATCGCCACCGACGCGCGCATCCGCCTGGCCCACGATCATCGGCTGCTGTAGGGTGGGCACGGCCCACCACGGGAACGGGAAAACGGTATCCGACACCGTTTTTGTGTGACGGGCGGGACGCCCGTCCCACCCGCGTGGTCATGCCAAGGGGAATCCGACCGATGAACTCGTCCGACTGGAAAGCACTGTTCGCCGACCGCATCGCCGACAGCCGCGAAGCGATGAACCTCATCCGTCCGGGGCACAGCATTTTCATCGGCACGGGCTGCGGCCAGCCCCAGCACCTGGTGCAGGCCCTGGTCGAGCACGGAGCCCACATCTACGACGCCCACGTCATCCACCTGCTGACCAAGGGCATGGCCCCGTACGTGCAGGACAAGTTCCGCGACCACTTCAAGATGAACACGTTCTTCGTGGCCGAGAATGTGCGTGACGCGATCGACAAGGGCATCGGCGACTACACGCCCATCTTTCTGTCCGAGATTCCCCGCGAGTTCGAGGAGGGGCGCATCCCCATTGACGTGGCCCTGATCAGCGTCTCGCCGCCGGACGCGCGGGGGCTGTGTTCGCTGGGCGTGTCGGTGGACATCGTCAAGGCCGCGGCCACCAATGCGAAATACGTCATCGCCCAGGTGAACGCGCATATGCCGCGGACCTTCGGCGACAGTTTTCTGCACGTCAACCAGATCGATCTGCTGGTGCCCTGGGACGAGCCGGTGCTCGAGTCCGAGGCGCCGGTGGTCGAAGACCGTGTGCGGCAGATCGGCCAGAACGTGGCGCGGCTGGTGGAGGACGGCTGCACGGTGCAGTTCGGCATCGGCAATGTGCCGCAGGCGGTGGCGGAGTTCCTGCGCGACAAGAAGCACCTGGGCATCCACACCGAGATGTTCAGCGACTGGGTGATCGACCTGGTCGAGTCCGGAGCGGTGACCTGCGAGAAGAAGACGCTCAACCGCGGCAAGATCGTCGCCAGCTTCGCCATGGGGTCGCGGCGGCTGTACGACTACATCGACAACAACCCGCTATTCGAGTTTCACCCGACCGAATATGTCAACGATCCGTTCGTCATCAGTCAGCACGAGAAGCTGGTGGCCGTCAACGTGGGTCTGGAGATCGACCTGACGGGGCAGGTTTGTTCGGACTCGCTGGGGCATCGCTTCTACAGCGGCGTGGGCGGACAGGTGGATTTCATCCGCGGGGCGGCCCGCAGCCGCGGGGGCAAGCCGATCATCGCCCTGCCCTCGACCGCCAGAGAGGACACGGTGTCGCGCATCGTGCCGACGCTGACCGAAGGGGCCGGCGTGGTCACCACGCGGGCGGACGTGCATTATGTGGTGACGGAGTACGGCATCGCGTATCTGCACGGCAAGACCATCCGCGAGCGGGTGATGGCCCTGATCGGCATCGCCCATCCGAAGTTCCGCAAGGACCTGATCCAGGCCGCCAAGACGCGCAAGTACGTCTACGAGGATCAGATCGAGCTGTCGTGGGAGAAAGTGCGCTATCCGCAGGAGCTGGAGCGTTACGAAACGCTGCGCGACGGGACGGAGATTTTCTTCCGACCCGTGAAACCCACGGATGAACAGTCCCTGAGTGAAATGCTCTATTCGCTCTCGGATGAATCGGTGCGCAAGCGGTTCTTCACGCACACCATGACGTTCCCGCACAAGGACGTGCAGCGGCTGACGAACATCGACTACGAGCAGAACCTGGCGATCGTGGCGGTGGTGCCCGGGGCGGCCCAGGAGGAGGAGATCGTGGGCATCGGGCAGTATTTTCTCGAGCCGCGCACCGGCTCGGCCGAGGTGGCGTTCATCGTGCATGACGACTGGCAGCAGAAAGGCATGGGGACGCTGCTGCTGCGCTACCTGGCGCAGATCGCCCGGCGGCGGCACATCAAGCGGCTGGATGCGAAGGTGCTGCCGGTCAACAAGTCGATGCTGGCCGTCTTCCACAACTCCGGACTGCCCTGCCGCACCGAGTTCGACGGCGACGCATACACCGTGGAGCTGGACCTGCTGCGCGAAGCGTGAGCGATGTGCCTGCACGCGTCGTCGCGGCGCGGCCGCATGCTACAATCGCGTGCGGAGACCGGACGTTCCCGGCTTGGCCGCTGTCCACTGAATCCAAGGAGTTGAAGCGATGCGGCTGAAGGTTCACTCCCTCAAGGCGGACAACTGGGAAGGCCCGGCTGTGCTGGCGCGCGGCGGTGACGGCGAGGTGCTGATGATCGACAACCAGCCGGTCACGCCCCAGCAGGCGGCGGCCCGTGATCTGGAAGTGGTCGACGCCGCCGAGCAGGAGCTCGCCCGCCTGCGGGCCGCGGGCTACCAGCTTCGCGGCACGTGGAGCGAGCAGGAGATCAAGGAGGCGGTGCATGCCATGCGCTCGTTCGTGCGCTGGCGCAAGGGCAGCGAGTTCGAGATCGCCGACTTCGCCGGTCAGCTCAATATCCCCCCCACCCTCGCCGCCATCGCGGCCGAACACCTCGAAGCCAACGGCGAACTGACCAGCACCAGCGGCCGCTACCGCCTGCAAACCTTCGGCATGGA
>CAZUUQ010000013.1:9360-41818 GCA_964622625.1 uncultured Phycisphaeraceae bacterium
GCTTCCCTTTCCACGGCCGCCCGCTACCATGCCGCGCCAACCCCGGCTGCGACCCCCCGGCTCGCCGGCCCCCGGGCTTCGGAACAGGGAAGACGCCCATGCGCGTGCGATGGCAGGACAACGGCAGGTTCGCGTATGAGGATGGACGCACGTTCGTGCCCTTTGGGGGCATCTACGCCAACTTCATTCAAACGCGGCAGGCGGGCATCGCCGTACCACAGCGCGACAATGCCGACGGGCCGTGGTACCGACAGTCGGGCATCATTGACTTCACCAGCGCCACGCCGGCGCAGCTTCGCAAGTGGATCAAGTGGCTGCGCAAGGAGGGCATGACCTTCACGCGGATGTTCTGCCGCGGCGACATGGGCCCGCCGCAGGATCCGCTGGACATCGGCGGGGCGGTGAATCGGCCGCTGTGGGAGAAGATACGCGCATACCTCGACCTGCTGCACGAGGGGGGGGTGTACTGCCACTTCGTCGCCTGCGTCGAACCGCGGCAGAGCATCTACATGAATCAGCGCGTGCTGGAGCAGCGGGCGCTTCCGCTGTATGCGGCGACGGATATCGGGCGGCTGCCGCCGCACCGGCGGCGGTTTCTCGACCCGGCCGTGCCGCGTCTGAACTACAGCAACTACTTCACGGACACGGACGCCCTGCAGTGCCACCTCGACTACCTGGCCGAGCTGGCGACGCTGCTGCGCGATCATCCGGCGCTGATGTCGCTGGAGATCTACAACGAGCAGCAATGGGGCGATCACTTCTTCTGGTCGGCCCACGATGCGGAGATGGCGTGGTCGCAGCGGATCATCGAGGCGATGCACGAGCACTTTCCGGGCAAGCCGGCGAGTTGCTCGTTCGCGGGGTTCGGCATCGCGGCCCAGGATCCGCTGCTGTGGATCGAGCGCGTGCCGATGGACTTCGTCAGCCCGCATGCGTACCAGCTTCTGTCCGGGATGCCGCGGCGGGCGGACTTCGGGGCGATGACCGACGCGATTCTGAAGTATTCGCAGTCGCGTCTGCCGACGATGATGGGCGAATGGTCGCCGAACATGCACGTGGACCAGCCCGACCGCCTGCTGACGCGGGACGCGGCCTGGTTCGCGCTTCTCAACGGCTGTCCGGGCTTCGGCATGTGGATGGCGCGTGGTTACGGCGAGTTTGAGATGCCGCGGCAGATCGCCGAGCAGATCGATTTCGCCTGCTTCACGCCCGCGCCCGAACCGCTGGTCGTGGACATCAGCCGCCACGTGCGTTTCTTCCAGTCACTGGAATCCGAACCGCGCGCGGCATGCGGCCTGCCGGAAGACATCTGGTGCCCGCATCGGCCGCAGCAGCCGAATGTCAATGACGCCGATCGTCCGGAGTCCGGCTGGCGCGAGGTACACGAGCCGCACCGCTACTGCGCCAAGCTGACCAGCCCCGAGCTGGAGGAGATCTACCACTTCGCGCGCTTCGCCCTGATCCGCGGCGTGCGGTATCGCTTCACGGCCGACCCCGCCGAGGCGAACTGGGACGTGCGCCACGTCGGCTCGCACCATGTGCCGGAACTGCACCTGCCCTTCACCCCCGTCGAGCGCTGCGCCCAGGTGAAGTACACCGCCGCGGCCGACGAGTCGCTGTACCTGGTCTACGTCCGCAACTTCGCGGCGCTGTCGATCGACGACAACCGCGGCCGCCGCCTGCCGCATCCGCGGCCCCTGGCGCTGGACGTGACCCTGCCCGGCGACTGCGACGCCCAGATCTGGGATCTCGAAACGCGGAAGATGCGGGCGGAGCGCGTGCCCGCCCGCAGCCGCCTCGCTCTGGGCACGACGGCCCACGATCTGACGATCGTCCTTCGCCGGGTGTGACGCCATGCCCATGGATGCACCGCCGAGTATGTCCGCGCGAAAAATGAATCAGGAGTATGCGTGATGCCCGTTCGCTGGCTGCCGCAAGGCAAATTCGTGGATGATCGCGGAGTCACCTTCATCCCGGTGGGCGGCGTGTATCCCAACTGGGTCGATGCCACGCTCATGGGTGTCACGCCCGACGGTCGCGAGGAGACGCAGGAGTACCTGGGCCGCGACATGATCGTCTGGCCGAACGTCACTGAGGAACATCTGCACCAGTGGATCGCGCATCTGAAGCGTGAGGGATGCAACTTCGTGCGGATGTTCTGCCGCGGCTCGATGAGCCCGCAGGATCCGCTGGACATCGGGGGGCGGGTCAATCCGGTGCTCTGGCCGAAGATGAGGCGCTTCTGGGATCTGCTATACGCCGCCGGCATCCACGTGCACTTCGTCGCCTGCCAGGAGCCGCGCTGCAGCGTCTACATGGACCGCGGCCGCGTCCTCAAGGACCTGGCCCTGCCGCACTACACCCCCGCCGACCTTGCCGCTCTGCCGCCCCACCGCCGCCGCTTTCTGGACCCCGCCCAGCCTCGCGTCGGCTACGACACCTTCTTCACTGATCCCGACGTGCTGCAGTGCCACCTCGACTATCTCACCGAGCTGGCGTCGCTCGCGGCCGGCCATCCCGCCCTGATGGTCCTGGAAATCTACAACGAGCAGCAGTGGCCCCACGACGGCTTCTACTGGGACCACCAGGAGGAGGAACTCGCCTGGTCCCGCCGCATCATTGAACACATGCACAGGCTGTTCCCGGGCGTGCCCGTGTGCATGAACATCGCGGGCTTCGGCATATCGGCCCATGACGGTGCGTACTGGAAACAGCACGTGCCGGAGATGGACTTCTTCAGCCCGCACGTCTATCAGACGCTGCCGGCCGACAGCTTCCGCGCTGACTACGTTCACCAGATTGACGCGGTGCTCAACTGGCTGACGCCCGTGGTGCCGTCGATGATCGGCGAGTGGTACGCGGAGGAGTTCTTTCCCGTGCCGGGCGTCGGGATCGGCGATGCTGAGAGCCGCGAGGGCGAAGACCTGGCCCGCCGCCTGACGCGCGACGTGATCTGGATCAGCCTGCTGAACAACTGCCCGGGCATCGGCCTGTGGACCGGTCGGGGGTGGAATGAATTCGACACCGCCCGCCGGATCATGGAATCGGTTGACTTCGCCCGCTTCCACGCCAGGGAGCCGGTGCTTCAGGTCGACGTGCGCCGACATGACCAGACGTTCCGCGACATCGAGTTTCATCCGCGGACCGAATGCGGCCTGCCGGCCGACATCTGGTGCCCGCATCGCCACAGCGACAAGAAGCATCGCTACTGCTGGAAAGCCGCGAGCCGCGAGATGGAGGAGCTGTTCCACTTCGCCCGCGCGGCCATGGTCCGCGGCGTGAGCTATCGCTTCACGCGCCAACCCGACCCGGATCAATCCGCGAAGATCTGGGAGCCGTGCCGGGTGAAGACCGATGAGCTGGAGGCGTTGTACCGACCTTTCGCGCCGGTGAACCGGTGCGTGCAGGTCAAGTACCTGTCATCGGCCGACGAGCGCACGCACATCGTGTATCTTCGCAACGGCGAGCCGATCAAAGTCGGCCGCTTTACGAGCCGTCGGCCGGGGCGCCGCCATCCGGTGCGGCTTCACATCGATCTGCCCGGGGACAGCTACCAGCTTCAGTCGCACAACCTCGACGCCGCGACCACCACGACGCGCACGCAACCGGCGCGTGGCGTGCTGGACCTGGGCGTGACCACCGACGACTTTGTCCTGGTGTGGCGTCGCGCGTGACGGGCCGCGTTCGCCGCGGCCGGTTTGACATTCGGACCCCGGCGGCGATAAAAGACCCGTGTCCGTCCCACCCGGGCGGCCCAGCAGCTTGCCCCGACCCGTATTCAGCTCTCAGGAAGTGAGGAATTCCCGTGGCCACCATGACCGCTGCGGTGCTGCACGACTTCGACAAGCTCGAGCTTGAAGATGTTCAGAAGCCCGAACCGCTCAACCCCGGCGAGGTCGTCGTCAAGATCGTGTCCACGGGCATCTGCGCCACGGACTACAAGGCGATCAAGGGCATCCGCCGCAACGTGAAGTTTCCCTTTATTCCGGGTCACGAGCCGGCCGGCATCGTCGAGGCCATCGGCCCCGGCTGCACGCACTTCAAGGAAGGCGACGAAGTCATCTGCCAGCCTTCGGGTTACTGCGGCTACTGCAGGCATTGCCGCGTGGGGAACACGCACTACTGCGACCACGCGTTCACCACCGGCGGCGACGGTCCGCCCGACGTCTGGCCCGGCGCGTTCGCCCAGTACATGAAGACCAAGGAGCAGTGCCTCTTCGAGAAGCCGAAGCAGATCAGCTTCGAGGCGGCCGGGCTGACCGAGCCGCTCTCGGGCGCGTGGAAGGGTGTGATCCAGTACAGCGAGATGAAGGTCGGCGACGATGCGGTGGTGATCGGCGTGGGTTCGATCGGCCTGCTGTGCATGATGGTCGCCAAGGCCGCGGGGGCGGGGCGACTGATCGCCATCGATCCCAGCGCCCACGCCCGCAAGGTCGCCCTTTCGCTGGGCGCCACGCATGTCATTGACCCGACCAGCGGCAGCCCCGATGAAGTCCGCCAGGCGGTCTATGACATCATTCCCGACGGCCCGGACTTCGTGATCGAGGCGGCCGGACCGATCCAGGCTGTCAAGCTCATGGTCAACCTGCTGCGTCGCGGCACGCGGTGGAATGTCTTCGGCATCACCACGCCTGAGACGTTTGAACTCGACGGCGGGTATACGCACTTTCTGGAAGCCCGCATGGACGCCAGCTTCGGCACCACACCGCTGGCCATGCAGAATGCCATCCGCCTGCAGGAGCGCGGTCTGGTGAACACCGAGAAGATCATCACCCATCGCTTCCCCCTGACGCGGATTCACGCGGGCCTCGAGGCCATGGCCAGTCCCGACAGCAACAAGGTGTGCATCCTGCCATGACCGCCATCAAGTCCAGTCCCAGCAATCCCCCGCCCGTGGCGCCCACGCCGCAGGAGTTCGCCGGCAAGGTGGCCCTGGTCACCGGCGGCAGCGACGGCATCGGCAAGGGCCTTGTCGCGGCGTTGATCGAGATGGGCGCGGAGGTGTACTTCTGCGGCCGCAGAGCCGAGCGCGGGAAGGCGGCGGAGAAGCAGTTCGGCCGCCGGGCCCACTTCATCCCCTGCGATCTGCGCGACCTGGGCGCCATTGAAGCCATGATCGCGGGCATCAAGGACAAGGCCGGGCGGCTGGATTACCTGGTCAACAACGCCGGCATGGACCCCGCCATCGCCTTTCCCGAGACCACCGTCGAGCAGTTCACCGCCATCCTCGAGACGAACCTGCGGGCCTACTACTTCGTCACGCAGCATGCCTTGCCGCTGCTCGAGGCCGGCGAAGGCAAGGCCATCGTGAACATCGGCACGACCAATTACGAGAAGGGGATCATGGGGATGACGGCCTATAACTCGGCCAAGGGTGGGATTCTCGGTTTCACGCGCTCGCTGGCCCGCGAGCTGGGCGCGCGCGGCATCCGCGTCAACCTCGCCTCACCCGGATGGATCGTGACCGACAAGCAGGTCAACGAACGCGGCATGCGCCATGAGTCGATCGAACACCTCAAGAACAGCCAGTGCGTGCGGGAGACGATCTATCCCGAACACGTGGCCAGCGTCGTGGTGTTCCTGCTCTCGAAGGCGGCGACGGGCCTGAGCGGCCAGAACATCATCGTCGACGGCGGCCAGTGCCTGCAGTGAACAGGGGCCGGGGGACCACCGAGGGATCAGCCCCCGGCTTTGCCGGCGGGCGGCACAGGCCGCAGGCAACAGCGGCGCAGCCGCTGAATATCAGAAATCGACCATCCCATCGATCCATCGCCCCACGGCGGCGGGCTGCGTGAGGTCAAGGTTGGATGGCGGCGTCAGCCAGCGCCAGACCTGCGTGAAGCTGGCCGACTCGCCCCGCTTCAGGTGCATCTGCGGCGCGACCGGCTCCATTTCAATGACATCCGGACCGATCCAGGGAATCGCTGTCGCTGCGTCGTAGTGCGGGTATGGGCCGGTCGGCTCGAGCGGAAATGTCATCGCCAGCACGCCGCCGTCGGCGACGGCCGCCAGCCAGCCGGCCGCGAGCTGGACCGCGAGGCCCGCGCCCTGCGTCGTGCCGGGGCGCATCACCAGGTAGTCGCCCGCGACCGTGACGCGGTCGGCCGGCGCCACCGTGCCGCCGTCGCGCGTCGTGTAGCCCTCGGGAAAGGCCCCGCCTCGCCGCAGCGGCGCCAGCGCGTAACGGCCCACGGGCATCAGCGCCCGCTCCCAGATCGTCCAGCCCTCGGCCGCGTCGCCGTCGAGCCGCGTGATCTTCACCGTGTAACGCAGCGACAAGCCGTCGCCGGCCAACTCGTAGCGTTTGCTGACCTGCAGTCCCGTGTCCGCGCTCGGCCGGCTGCGCAGCTCGACGAAGTCGCCGCCCAGTTGCACGACCTGATACGGATGCAGCCACAGCCCGGGCCACTGGCTGCGGCGGTCGCTGCCGCGCATCAGATCGGTGGCATTGCCGTCCCACGGCATCCAGGGCACGTCAGCGGCGAGCGCTCGGCCGTCGATGCGCGGGTCGGTTTTCAGGACATTGCCGCCGCCGAAATCCACGACGCTCAACCGCCCGGCCCATTGCGGCACGACCACCACGCGCGTCGGCCCGGCCGCCAGTTCCACGCAATCCGGAAAACCGCGATGTTCGACGTAAGCCACGCGCACGCCTCCCTTGTCCGGCCCGCCCACCGGTTCATGGCCGCCGACGGCGCAGCCGACCAGGAGCAGAAGCCACCCCAGCAGTACAAGAGGCGCCGCCTCTACGATTGTCGTGCCGCTTCGCATCATGGTCATCTCCTGTGGCCACGACAAGCCATCATATGGATGGCACACGGTGCGTGCCATGCACCGCAGCCGGTTACATTGGAGCGAGGCATCGCACCGCATACCGCGTTCAGGAGGCAGGGTGTGAAATCCGCTCGCTTCGTGCTTCTGTCCCGACCGCCGTTTCCGCCGCGGCGGGGCCGGTCCGCCTGGCTGCCCGGCAGTGATTGGCCATGCGTCTGGGTCGGGTTACCCGGCGCGCGGCCGCCGGCCGTCGTCGCTTACCGCTGCCGCCTCCGCGTGCCCGCCGCCCGGAGCGTGCGGGTTCACGTCAGCGCCGATGAGCGCTATGGGTTTTTCGTTGACGGCCGGCACGTCGGTCGCGGCCCGCAGCGCGGCGATCCGAGTCACTGGCGTTTCGAGACCTATGACCTTGAACTGGAGCGCGGCAGCCATGTGTTTGTCGCCCTTGTGCAGATGATCGGCAAGGCGGCGCACTGCGCGCAGCTCTCGTCGCAGCCGGGCCTGATGTTCACCACGGAGGATGCGGACCTGCGACCCTTGCTGAGCACGGGCGAGGCGAAGTGGGAGGCGAAGGTGGTCGCCGGGCTGGCTTTCGGGCCTGGCGACAGGCAGGGCATGGTCGGTCCGAGTCTCATCCTTGACGGGCGGCGGTATCCATGGGGCATCGAGCGCGGCCAAGGTCGCGGCTGGAAGCCGACCGTCAGCGTCGAACCGGCCGCTCATGCCGATGACCCGCACGGGCTTCCGCCCTGCCACGGCCTGACGCCGGCGGAACTGCCCGCGATGATCGAGCAGCCGATCACCGGTCCGGCCGTGCGCTTCGCCGCCGCGGTGGACGGTGCGGAGGATCCCGCGGCCGTGGACGCGCAGCCGATCCGGGAGGCGCAATCCAGCACTGCCGACCAGCAGGCGTGGCAAGCCTTGCTGACCGGGGACACACCGCTGTCACTGCCGGCCGGCCAGTCCCGCCGCGTGGTGATCGACCTGGGTGATTACCACTGCGCCTTCCCGGTGCTGCGTGTGAGCGGCGGGGCCGGCGCGCGGGTCCGCATCGGCTGGGCCGAGGCGCTTTTTGAGACGCCTCCCGACGGCGAGAGCATCAAGGGCCATCGCGACGCCATCGACGCCAAGTATTTCCGGGGGATGACCGACACCTTCCTGCCCGACGGCCGCGACGATCGCCAGTTCACCACGCTGTGGTGGCGTGCAGGCCGCTACGTGCAGATCGTCGCGCGGACGGCCGCCCAGCCGCTGGTGATCCAATCCCTGCGCTTCGACGAGACGCGCTATCCGCTGGAGGTGGAATCCAGGTTCGCGTGCAGCGACGCGCGACTGGGCGACTTCGTGCCGATCGCCGTGCGCAGCCTGGCGATGTGCATGCACGAGACGTACATGGACTGCCCGGCCTACGAGCAGCTCATGTACGTCGGCGACACGCGGCTTCAGGCCCTGGTCACGTTCGTACTCAGCCGCGACAGCCGCCTGCCGCGCAAGGCCCTGCGGGTGTTCAATGAGGCCCGTGACAGTCTGGGCTTCACGCCTTCGCGCCATCCCAGCCGCGTGCGGCAGCGCATCGGGCCTTTCTCCCTGTTCTGGACCGGCATGCTGCGCGACTACGCCTGGTGGCGCGACGACGGCGACTTCGTGGCCGCCTGCCTGCCGGGCATGCGATGCGGACTCGAAGCGGTCCTGGCCTTCCGCAACAGCGAGGGTCTGATCGAGAGCCTGCCGGGCTGGAACTTCTTCGACTGGGTCGAGCGCTCGCGCGGCTGGCGCGACGGCGTGCCGCCCGGTGGAGATCAGGTCAGCGGCATGCTCAACTGGCAGGTCGCGCTGGCCCTGACGGAGGCGGCCGACCTGGAGCGGCACCGCGGCCATCCGCACCTGGCCGCGCACTGGCGCGACCTGGCCCGGCAGATCGCCGACGCGTGCATCGGCCGCTTCTGGGTCGATGAGCGCGGCCTGTTCGCCGACTGCCTGTCTGCCGACGCGGTGGACCATCAGCACTTCTCGCAGCATACGCAGTGCCTGGCCGTCCTCAGCGGTCTGATCAACGGCGCGCAGCGACGCGGCATCGCCGACAACCTCCTGGACCCCCGGCTGTCGCAGGTCACGATTTACTTCAGCCACTACCTGTTCGAGGCTTTGCGTCTGCTGGGGCGCGGCGATGAGGTGGTCGGCCAGCTCAGTCCGTGGTTCGATCTTCGACAGCAGGGCTTCCGCACGACGCCGGAGTGGATTCGCCCGGCCGTGCGCTCGGATTGTCATGCCTGGGGCGCTCATCCCCTGTATCACTACTTCGCGACGATCCTGGGCATCCGCCCCGCCGCACCGGGATTCGCGGCCGTGCATATTCGTCCATGTCCCGGTCCGCTGACGCAACTGAGCGGCCGGCTGGTGCATCCGCGCGGATGCATTGAGATCGATCTGCAGCGTGAAGACGACCATTGGACAGGCGCGGCCACACTGCCGCAGGGCGTCAGCGGCACGCTGGACCTGAATGGGCGGACGCATCACCTGCAGGCCGGCCAGCGCAACCGCTTTTAGGCGCGGCTCACACATTCAACAGATCACGCCCGCGGCAGCCAGACGCGCATCGGGCCGGGCGTGCGGTTGGCCCACCAGCCGTAGGGGACCGCCACCACCTCAACCGGCCGGCGCTGCGGATGCGGATTGGACAGCGGGCCGTACAGACGCCCCTGCCATCGAGCCGGGTCGACGCAGCCGCCGGCCTGGATGGTCATCACGCCCCCCATCAGATCGTCGCGCCACACGGGCGTCAGCGGCTGGCGCGGATCGACGCGCAGCAGGCGGATGTCGTCGTCCTCGCGATGGTCGGCCTGCTCAACGCAGTAGACGATCGGGCCGCGCTGGATCGCCAGCCTGCCCCCGGCCGACTCGACGCGCGGGTGGCCTTCGAGCCACTGCGGCGTCATGTCAAGACGCAGTTCCAGGCGGTCGCCGGCCTGCCACGGGCGGTCCACGCGCAGGTAGCCGTGGACGGCCGACGCCGTCACGGTCTGGCCGTTGAGACGCAGCTCAAAGGCACGCGACCAGTCGGGCAGGCGCAGGGCGATTTCGCGCGGCGCGGCGCCGTCAGGCGCCGCAAGCACGTGGATGTCGAGGCGGCCATCCCAGGGGTAGGCGGACTCGATCCGCAGCTCCATGCCCCCATGCCGCACCGTCGCCGGGGCATAGAGGTGAATCTGCACGCCGCGGTCATCGCCGGTGGCCAGGTAGTGATCGAGACTGGCGAGCAAGCGCATCGCGTTGGGCGGACAGCAGGCGCATCCGAACCACGCCTGCCGCGTTCGCGGCTCGTCGGCCGCCAGGGGGTTGACGTAGAACCAGCTCCGTCCGTCGAGGCCGACGCCCGCCAGCACGCCGTTGTACAGCGCCCGCTCCAGCACGTCCGCATAGCGTCCCTCGCCCGTGGCCAGCAGCATCCGCCAGGCCCAGAACACCACGGCGATGGCTGCGCACGTCTCGCAGTAGGTGGTCTGCGACGGCAGAACGTAAGGCGGCCCGAAGGCTTCGCCCTGATGCAGAGCGCCCGCTCCGCCGGTGAGGTGCATCTTGCGGCCGACGAAATCCTCCCACAGCCGCCGGCCGGCATCGAGCAGCGCCGCCTCGCCGGTCTCCATGTAGAGGTCCATCACGCCCGACAGCAGGTAGAGCTGCCGCACCGCGTGGCCCACGAGTTCGTCGGCTTCGCGCACGGGCTTGTGATCCTGCCAGTAGTGCGGGTCGCGAAAGGGACGGCGGGGCTCGCGGCCTTCGCTTTCGCGCCGGAAGAAACCGCGGCCGCGCTGGTCGATGAAGAACTTCGCCAGGTCCAGATAGCGCTGTTCACGGGTATGGCGAAACAACTCGACCAGCGCCATCTCCGGACCGGGATGCCCGGGCGCGCCTTCGCGCCCCTGCGGTCCGAACGTGGCGCACAACAGGTCGCCGAAACGGCTGGCCACGTCGAGCAGCACGTCGGCGGCGGCGGCGCGGCTTGCGGCGACCGCCGCCTGCGCCAGGTGGCCGAAGCAGTACAGCTCGTGCGCGCCCGTCAAATCAGTGAACCGATCATCGGGACGCATGACCTGAAAGTAACTGTTGAGATATCCGCCGTCCTCCTGCGCGTCGGCCAGGAGGCGCGCCGTCCGATCCAGCATCTGTCGGACGTCGGCCTGATCGCCATGGGCGAGCTGCCATGCGACGGCTTCGAGCCACTTGTGCAGATCCGAGTCGATGAACACCGGGCCCTTGAAATCACCGGTGATCTGTCCGGCCGCGAGCTTCAGGTCGTGGAAATTGCCGTGCGACTCGAGCTGCTCATGGCCGAACGCCAGGCTCACGCGGGCGTTGACCCGCTGGCGTGCCAGCAGCGGGCCACCGTTCAGCGTGGCGGCTCCAAGGCTGAGCGTACGCAGGGCGGCATGCGGGCTGAGTCGCGTGTCCACCGGGCCGGCGGCGGGCGATGGGGTCATGGTCACACTCCGGACAAACGAAGGCCGCGGACAGGATAGCGTTCGCCGCCGCTCATCCCGGGGCGGCCAGGTCGCGGACAACGGCGGCGATCAGCGGGCCATTGGCGGGGGGAAAATCGTAACGAGGCAGGTCGTCGGCATCGACCCAACGCCAGGCGGCGACTTCGAGGGCCTGTGGCTGGCCGGCCACCACGCGACAGTAGAAGGCCTGTAGCTGCACCCGGCCATGGTCGTAGTCGTGCTCGACGCTCAGGATCGGCTGCTCGACCGCCACCTGGATGCCCAGTTCCTCAGCCAATTCACGCTGCACCGCCTGCTGGGGCGTTTCGCCCGGTTGGATCTTGCCGCCCGGGAACTCCCAGAACCCACCGAGAACCGCATTGTGCGGCCGCTGGCTGATGAGCACCCGCCATCGACCAGCCTGGCGCCTTCTCACCACCCCCAGAACGATGGGTATTGGTCTTTTTATGCAGGAGCCGGGCGGGGTTATCGACATGTTTTCCACCGTGCGTCTCCGCGCCAAGGCCGCACTCGTCGGCGAGGTTCTAACAACGTGATTTTACTGGGCTTCCACCGCTGATTTTGGGCATTTCCCATGGCTTAACCCGGTGCTTCTGCTATTCTTAAGTATTTATTTTTGCTGTTTTTATAAATATAACCGCCGCGAACCTGCATGCGTTGACATCTGCCGCGCCGGTTGGCTACGATACGGGCGATTCGGGCTATCAAGCCCGCGAAATTTTGTGCCGTGGCGCGCCTCCGCCTGCAGGAATCGGAGCCCTGAGGCGGAGGTTTTTTTGCGCTTGCGCGCTCAGCGGCGCTGCCACAGTGACAGTTCAAATCCGTTGCCGACCGGCACGGTGCATGTACGCATACCTTCCACGGATCGCAGCATCGCGATGAAGGGTCGCAGCGCCTCGGCGTGTGTGACGGCGTTGTCGGTCACGAGCACCGCGCGGTCGGCCAGAAGCGGACGCAGGGCTTCGAAGTAACCGCTTGACTGCTCCTTGGCCGCGTCGATGAAGGCAAAATCGAACGGCTCATCGGGTTGCAGTGCCGTGAGAACCTGCCGGGCGTCACCGGTGTGCAGCGTGACGTGATCGTCCAGTCCCGCCTCGCAGAGGTGCCGCCTGGCCGCATCGGTTTTCCTGGGATTCACGTCGATGCTGTGCAGCCGCCCGCCATGCCCGGCCGCGGCCGCGGCCAGGTGCAGCGTCGAGAAGCCATAGCTGGTGCCGATTTCACAGAGACTGCGAAAGCGGCCGATTCGCACAAGCTGCGCCAGCAGCAGGGCTTCATCAAGGGGAATCTGCCAGTGGTCATCCACCTGATGACGCAGGGCGTCGACCCGGTCCATGACATCCTGCACCTTCGCGTCAAACATCCAGCGCCCTTTCATCCCCGCCGCCATTGCATTCGAGTCCCGCCCGGTGCGCCCTTTGCGCCCGGTGCCGTCCTGTAGGCACCCCGGTGACCTGCCCACGGCCGATCATATCCATGCGGGCGGCCCGGTGGTCAAACCGGTCTGGCCGCATCACCCGGGAGGTGCATGATGACGCTGCGCGTGGGTCCCTATCTCTATCGTGTGCGGTACGTCGAGGGCTACATCGAGCATGAAGGGCATGCCTGCCTCGGTCTGTGCGACAACGAGGCGCACGTGATCTACATCAGCGATCAGATCACCGAAGCCGAGCAGATCCAGACGCTGTGCCACGAGTACATGGAGGCGTGGATCCATCACTTCGGCCAAAGCCCGGGCCGGTCCGACGCTGACACGCGCGGCGCGGCCGACAACGACCTTGCGGCGGACGCCCACAAGGAAGCCTGGTGCGATCTGTTCGGCCTGGCGATGACGCAGTTCATCGTCGACTGGATGCACCAGGTGCGCCGGTTCGCGTACCAGGCCGAGCCCCCTGCCGCCCGGCCGGGTGCGTGCTCCGTCGCTCGCGACATCCGTCGCGAGCGCAGCGCGTCGGCTCCCCGTCGCCGGCCCGCGCCGCTGTCGCCGGTGCGCATGCGCCAGAGCGTGGGCGCGGCATCCGACCAACGGGGCTCGTGGCGGATTCGCATTTTCGAGCGGGTATGACGCGGCGCCGCGCCATCGGCGCGGCTGGCTCAGCCGGGTAGCGGCGGCAGGCCGCGCCGACCACGCCTGGACGTGGGGCGAACGCGCCGGGCCGCGAGGCGCGCCGCCCGCGGCCCATCCGCCTGCGGTTCGGGGACCGACGGCAAAGGGTCGCGCGGCTCGGCTGCCAGCAGTCGCCCCTCGACCTCGGCCACGGCCAGACGCTTGACGTAAGCCGCCTGCTGTTCCGCTGACGCCTCCATGAACATCAGGATCGCCGCGCTGAGCACCATGCCCTTCTGCTTGCCGTGCCCATAGCGGCCGCAGACGCCATCGAACGCGTCCGCCAGATCCCTGGGCACGGTCAGGTTGATCGTCTTCTTGCGCAAGGTGTCACCTCTTGGCAGCATGGAACGGTCCGCCGTGCGATCGGACCTATGCTAGCCCCTTGCATCCTGATTTCATTGTGATATCATCATTGTATGAGTATCGCTGAACTTGTGTTGATACGCCGTGTTTCGCGATTCGCCGCTGAACGGGCCCGCGTAACAGGTGTCTCGACGGCCTGCCGCCACGCTGTCATGAGGCAAGGCCATGCTGTCAACGGCCGGGTCGGGTAACCGGGCAACGAGGGTAGCGTTGTCGCGCACCGCATCGGCGTCAATGCGCAATTTTTGGGGCAAATCCGTCAAGGCCCTATCCAAAGGCCGCCCCGATAGGTAATACAACTACGGCGCAATACGTTCCACCACCGCCGCGGGAGAACAAGCCATGGATCGCGACGCGCGCATTCTTCAATTGCTGCTCTATCTGGCCGACGGCGCCCTCGCGGCCTTCGAGCCGGTCGCCCTGCCCAAGGCGGTGAGCGACTTCCTGGACCGGGCCGACCAGCGCCAACTCAACACCCTGCTTCTGGAACTGCTGCACCGCCTCGACTGGCCGGGGAAAAGTGCGGACCCTGACGACGGCGTCAAGCCGGGGCCGTGACGCCTTGTGCTGAGCACCGCCATATCCCTGGGCATCGCGATCCCCTCATCCTTCATGGCCTACGCCCTGTTCCGCGCCTGAGAGGGGGCGGCCCGCCTCGGACCCATCGCGAAAGAAACAGCCCACCGCGAAGGTGGGCTGGCGTTCTTGATCGGGGGACTTTCGGCCAAGCGCGGCTCGCTGACGACCGCGGTCACAATCCGGCCGTTACCACGCGAAGTGAGCGAAGGCCTTGTTGGCGTCGGCCATGCGGTGGGTCTGCTCGCGGGTGGACATCGCCTTGCCTTCTCCGTTGGAGGCCTCGTACAGCTCCTTGGCCAGGCGCAGGTACATGGGTTTGCCCGATTCGCTGCGGGCACCCTGGAGAATCCAGCGGAAAGCCAGACTCTGCTTGCGCTTGGGCTTGACGGCCATGGGTACCTGGTAGTTGGCTCCGCCGACGCGCTTGGAGCGCACCTCGACCTTGGGCTTGACGTTCTCGATGGCGGTGTTGAACACCTCGATGGCCGGCGGGTCGCCCTTGGTGCGCTTCTCGATTTCGTCGAGGGCCTGGTAGACGAGGCGCTGGGCCACGCTCTTTTTGCCCTGCTTCATCACGCAGTTGATGAAGCGTGAGAGCACCTTGCTGTTGTAGCGTGGATCGCCGCGAAGCTGCGCGTCGGCTTTGGTGATGCGACCGGACATGCGTCACTCCCTTTCAGGCTCATCCGTCCATGCGGCGGGGCACGGGGCCCCGCTGTGGACCGTGTGTTCACCGGGCAGGTGGAGGCCGACCCGATTACTTGCCTGCCGCACGAACAGCCGCGCGGCACAAAGACAAAATCATTGCGTATGCGGCCTCACCGTCGCCCCGTGGGCCGGCGCGGCGCCGCACTTCACTTCGACCGCTTCTGGCCGTACTTGCTGCGTCCCTGACGGCGGGCCTCGACGCCCAGACAGTCCAGCGACCCGCGGACCACGTGGTAACGCACACCGGGAAGGTCGCGCACACGGCCGCCGCGGACCAGCACGATGCTGTGCTCCTGGAGGTTGTGCCCTTCGCCGCCGATGTAGGCCGTCACTTCCTTGCCATTCGAAAGCCGGACGCGGGCGACCTTGCGCAGAGCCGAGTTGGGCTTCTTGGGGGTGACGGTCTTGACCTGCAGGCACACCCCGCGCTTCTGCGGCGAAGCCTCCAGGTCCTTGACCTTGCTCTTGGTCGGCTTGTCGGCGCGGGGTTTGCGGATCAACTGGTTGATGGTCGGCATGGCGATGTCTTTCCTGGCCTGTCTGACAATTGCGAGCCGGGCATTATAAGGCTGGTTCGCGCAAGGATGCAACTGGCGTCATCGGCGGGCCTTGGACGGCCGGAGCCCTGCCTGGCAGGTTTGCCTGCGGCGAGGCGGTGTCCTAAAATAGCGGCTGAACCGGACGGGGGTGTAGCTCAGTTGGGAGAGCGCTTGCATGGCATGCAAGAGGTCAGGGGTTCAAATCCCCTCACCTCCATTTGGAGCCGATCCGGTGACGCCGGCCGCCCCGCGGCCGGTTTTTTTTATGGCTGCCGGGCGGAGATGCGCGCGGGATCGGCGGCCGGCCGACCCCCCACTGGCTCCACCGGGGCCATCTGCTATGTTGCCCGCCTGCCGGGCCGCAGGGCTGCGGCTGGGAGAATCGCCCTATGTCCACATCCCCGATCAAGATCGCGATCATCGGCGGCGGCAGCGGCAAGTTCGTCCGCGAGCTGGTCGTCGACTTTTTCAGTTTTGACGAACTTCAGCACATCGAGCTGCGGCTGATGGACACCGACGCCCAGCGCGTCGAGCGGTCACAGCGTCTGGTGGAGAAGATCATCGCCCAGCGCAAGCTGCCGGCCCGCGTCTGGTCGACCACGGATCGTCGCAAGGCGCTGGACGGCGCGGATTACGTGATCGTGACGATCATGGTCGGCGGCTTCAACCGCTACCACGCGGACGTGGCGATTCCAGCCGAGTACGGCGTGTTTCAGGCGGTCAGCGACACAACCGGCCCGGGGGCGGTGATGCGGATTCTGCGCACGGCCCCTGTGCTGCGCGGCCTGGCGGCGGACCTGGCGGAGCTTTCGCCGCGCGCCTGGATCCTCAACTATGCCAACCCCATGGCCATGAACGTCTGGACGCTGCTGGACGCAGGACACCAGCGCAGCGTCGGGCTGTGCCACAGCATCCAGGGGTTCCCCTACTGGCACATGCAGCACTGGCTGGGCGTGCCGGTGGAGAAACTGCGCTATGAGGCGGCGGGCATCAACCATGTGAACTTCTACCTGCGTCTGGAAGACGATCAGGGCCATGACCTGTACCCGAAGCTGCGCGGGCTGCGGAAAAGCATCGTCGAGAAGCATCCGCAAGAGCGTGTGCGCTTCGACCTGCTGGACCATCTGGGATACTTCCCCGCCGAGGGGCCGGGGCACCAGACCGAGTATTACCCGTGGTTTCACAAGGATCAGGCGGCCGTCGATCACTACGCGGTGGGCACATACTTCGGCTACAACGCTGACCTTCAGCATTTTCAGGATCGCACGACCGAGCTGGAAGCACAGATCGCCGGCAAGCTGCCGATCAGCATGCAGCGCAGCCCGGAGTATGGCGCCCCGATCATCCACGCAATGACGACCAACAAGCCGCTGCTGATCTACGGCAACGTGCGCAACGAGGGGCTCATCGACAACCTGCCGCGTCAGGCCATCGTCGAAGTGCCGTGCCTGGTGGACGCCAACGGCCTGTTTCCCTGCCGCATGGGCGCGGTGCCGCCGCAGCTCGCGGCCGTGATGACGCCGCACATCCACCTTTACGAGATGGCGGTGCGGGCTTCCCAGGAAAAGAGCCGCGAGCTGGTGCGCCTGGCGATCGCCGCGGATCCGCTGGCCGGCGCGATCCTGACGCTGCCGAAACTGCGCGAGATGGCCGACCGCCTGCTGGCCGACAATGCGGCATGGATTGAAGACTGGCCGTGAGACCGCGCGGCAGCCTGCGCAACCACAACTGGAGAGGCTTCGTTGGACCAACCGCTACGCTATCCGCCGATCAACCCGCGCTGTCCGCACATGCTGCACGGGGCGGACTACAACCCCGACCAGTGGCTGCACGATCCGCAGGTGCTCGATGAAGACGTGCGGCTGATGAAGCTGGCCGGGTGCAACGTCATGAGCGTGGGCATCTTCGCGTGGTCGGCGTTGGAGCCGAGCGAAGGGCAGTACAGCTTCGGCTGGCTCGATGCCGTCATGGACCGTCTCGTGAGCGCGGGCGTCTACATAAACCTCGCAACCCCCAGCGGGGCCCGGCCGGCGTGGATGTCGCAGAAGTATCCGCAGGTGCTGCGCACACTGCCGGACCGCAATAAGGCTCTGCACGGCGGGCGGCACAATCACTGCCCAACCAGCCCCGTCTATCGCGACAAATGCCGGCAGGTCAACGCGGCCCTGGCGCAGCGTTACGCGAAACATCCGGCGCTGGCGCTGTGGCACGTGTCCAACGAATACGGCGGCGAGTGTCACTGCGAGCTGTGCCGCGAGGCTTTCCGCGACTGGCTGCGCACGCGATACGACAACGATCTGGACCGGCTCAACTTCGCCTGGTGGACCAGCTTCTGGGCGCACACCTACAGCGACTGGTCGCAGATCGAACCGCCCAGCCCGATCGGCGAGCATTCCGTACACGGCCTGACCATCGACTGGAAGCGCTTTGTCAGCGACCAGACCATCGACTTCATGCGGGCCGAGATCGCGCCGCTCCGCGAGCACTCGCCTGATATTCCCGTCACGACCAACTACATGTCGCTGCTGCGCCACGATCTGGACTACTGGAAGATGGCCGAGCATCTGGATGTGATGTCATTCGACGGCTACCCGTCGTACCAGTCGAGGCCGGAGGATGTCGGCGCGGCCCAGGGGTACGCATTCCATCTGGACCTGATGCGCAGCTTCAAGCGGCGGCCGTTCATCCTGATGGAAAGCTCGCCCAGCAGCGCCAACTGGCAGAACGTCAACAAGCTCAAACGGCCCGGCGTCCATCGTCTTGAATCGCTCCAGGCCATTGCCCACGGCTCGGACACGGTGCAGTATTTCCAGTGGCGTCAGAGCCGCGGGGCGTACGAAAAATTCCACGGCTCGGTGGTCAGCCACGCGGGGCACGAGCACACGCGCGTCTTCGCCGACGTGCGCGAGGTGGGTGAGATTCTCGGAAAGCTCGACGATGTGCGCGGCATGTGCGTGCGGCCGCAGGTCGCCGTGGTGTTCGACACGGAGAACCGCTGGGCGCTGGAGGCCATGTGCGGCCCGCGCCGCCAGGGCCGCGACTATGCCGGCACCTGCATCGCGCAGTACAAGCCGTTCTGGCAGGCGGGTGCGGCCGTTGACGTCATCAATGCCGACGCGGCGCTGGATGATTACAGGCTGGTGATCGCGCCGATGCTCTACATGCTCAAAGCGGATGTGGTTGAGCGGCTGGAGCGGTTCGTTGACGGCGGCGGCGTGCTGGTCACAACCTATCTGAGTGGTATTGCCGACGCCACGGACCTGTGTTTCCTGGGCGGCTGGCCGGGCCCGCTGCGCCGCCTGCTGGGGCTGTGGGTTGAGGAGATCGACGTGCTCAATGACGACGAGCACAACACTGTCATGCCGACGGCGGACGGCGAGGCCGGGTTGAGCGGTGAATACAAGGCCCGCATCTTCTGTGACCTGATGCACGCCGAGTCGGCCCGTGTGCTGGCAACCTATGGTCAGGACTTCTACGCCGGTCGGCCGGCCGTCACGGTCAACAGCTTCGGCAAGGGACGCGCGTATTACGTCGCCTCGCGCAATGATGCGCGTTTCCACGACGATTTCTACGGCTTCCTGGCGCGCGAACTGAATCTGCCGCGGGCACTGGACGTGCCGCTTCCCCACGGCGTGACGGCCCAGTTGCGCACCGACGGACGACGGCGCTTCGTCTTCCTGCTCAACTTCACCCCGGAAGCGCAAACCATCGCGCTCGGGACCATCTGCTGCCGCGACGTGCTGACGGCCGAGGGCTGCACCGGCGAACTGCGTCTGGGCCCGCATGGCTCGCGCGTGCTGGAAATCCTGTGAACACCGCGCGGAGGCTGGCGACGATGCGCATCCTCAACTTCGGTTCGCTGAACATCGATCTGGTCTACCGCGTGCCGCACATCGTGCGGCCGGGCGAGACGATCGCCAGCCGCTCGTTCGAGACATTCGCCGGCGGCAAGGGGGCGAACCAGTCGGTGGCCCTGGGCCGCGCGGGGGCGCCGGTGTGGCACGCCGGCCGCATCGGCGGTGACGGGCGCTGGCTGCTGGACAAGCTGCGCGGCGCGGGCGTGGACACGTCGCTGACGGAGGTCGGAGACGAGGCCACGGGCTGCGCGGTGATTCAGGTCGATGACGAGGGCCAGAACGCGATCTTTCTCAATGCCGGGGCCAACCATCGCATCACGAGCGAGCAGATCGACACCGCCCTGGGCCGCTTCGGTCGCGGGGACATGCTGCTGCTTCAGAACGAGATCAACGATGGGCCGTGCATTCTTGAACACGGCAAGGCGCGGGGCATGACCGTCTGCCTCAACCCGGCCCCGTTCGGGCCGGAGCTTCTCGACTGGCCGCTGGACAGCGTGGACCTGCTGATCGTCAACACGGCCGAGGCGGCGGGTCTGGCGGGCGAATCCGACAGCGATGACGTGGACGACGCGGCCGCGAACCCGTTGCTCGCATCCATGCGCCGCCGCCTGCCGCGCGCGGAACTGGTGCTGACACGCGGCAGCAAGGGTGTGAGCTGGTGCGGCCCGGACGCGGACCCCGCTGCCGCGCTGCACCTGCCGGCACAGGCGGTGAAGGCGGTGGACACCACCGCGGCCGGCGACACGTTCATCGGTTACTTCCTTGCGGGCGTGGCCGCGGGCCTGGACCGCCCCACCGCCCTGGGTCGCGCCCAGCGTGCGGCAGCCCTCTGCGTGACGCGGCCGGGAGCGATGGATTCGATCCCCACGCGCGACGAAATCGACGCGCGTTGAGGTGTCGGCACGTCAGGCGCCCGCCTGTTGGCCGCACCTGGACCCGTCGCTACGATGCCGCCCATGTCGCAGAACTCCGGCACCCCCGGCATCGCCGACAGCCGCCGCCCCTGGTTCGTACGCGGCGACGTGGACGGCTTCTTCGGCCTGTTCATCGACAACCTCGTGCAACTGATGGTCATTGCCGCGCTGTGCCCCACGGTCTGCGGCATTGATCCGGTTATCGTGACCACGCGGATTCTTCCCGGCGCGGCTGTGTCCATCCTCATCGGCAATCTGTTCTACGCCTGGCAGGCCCGCCGGCTCATGGCCCGCACCGGCCGCGGCGACGTCACCGCCCTGCCTTACGGCATCAACACGCCCAGCGTGTTCGCCTACATTTTCCTGGTCATGGCCCCGGTGAATCGTCTTGCCCTGGACGGCGGCGCCAGTCCCGCCGAGGCCGGCCACCTCGCCTGGCAGGCGGGACTGCTGGCGTGCCTGCTCAGCGGCGTGATTGAAACCATCGGCGCGTTCGTCGGTGACTGGCTGCGCCGCCACACGCCACGGGCCGCTTTGCTCTCAGCCCTGGCGGGCGTGGCCATCACGTTCATCGCCATGGGCTTCGTCTTCCGTCTGTTCGCCTATCCGGAGATCGGCCTGCTGCCGATGCTCATCATCGTGCTCGCCTATGCCGCACGGATGAAGCTGCCGCTGCGCCTGCCCGCGGGCCTGCTGGCGGTGCTGATCGGCACGGGTTTCGCCTGGCTGGTCTACGCCCTGGGCTGGACCGCCTGGACGCCGGGTGCCGCAAAGGCGTCGCTGAGCTTCCACGCTCCGCAGTTTCTGCCCGTGGACCTTTGGGCCATGGTGCTCAGCCCCGTCGGCTGGGCCTATCTGGCGGTGATCTTTCCGATGGGTTTGTTCAACGTCATCGGATCGCTGCAGAACCTCGAAAGCGCCGAGGCGGCCGGCGACCGCTATCCGACGCGGCCGTCGCTGCTGGTCAACGGCCTGGGCAGCATCGCGGCCGCGCTGTTCGGCAGCGCGTTTCCGACGACGATCTACATCGGCCACCCCGGCTGGAAGACGATGGGCGCGCGGGCGGGCTACTCGGTGCTCAACGGGCTGGCGATCACCGCGCTGTGCCTGACCGGAGCGCTGTCGCTGGTGCTGGCGTGGGTTCCGATGGAGGCGGCCCTGGGCATCCTGCTGTGGATCGGCATCATCATCACGGCCCAGGCGTTCGAAGCCGTGCCGCGGCGGCATGCGCTGGCCGTCGCGTTCGGCCTGGTGCCGGCGATGGCGGCATGGGCGCGGCTGCTGGTCGAACAGACCGCGACCGCGGCAGGTGCCACACTCGGCGGCGTGCTCGCGGGCCTGCGCCAGATGGACACCTACCTGCAAGGCATCCTCGCCCTCGATGCCGGCTTCCTGCTCACGTCGATGCTCTGGGCGGCGATCATGGTCTTCTGCATCGACCGGCGTTTCGGCCTCGCGGCCGCGTGGTGTCTGACGGCCGCGCTCCTGTCCGCCACCGGTCTCATCCACGGTTACGCGATCGCGGGCAATGGCATGGCGATGGTCGCGCTCGGCGCCGCTGCGTTTCCGCGCGCGGCCGCGTTCGCCGTGATGTATGCCGCGATGGCGGGCCTGCTGCTGATCATGCGGTCCGCGTTGACGGAACCGGGGACGCTTGACGAGGAAGCTGTGTGATGATCGGCAAAGGCACACGGTGGCGAAGCCGACTGATGGCCCTGCTGCTGGGGGTGGTGCTGGCGGTGTTTCTCGTCTGGCCGCTGGTGCTGGTGGTGCGCGGCGCGCTGGTTTCACCGGACGGCCGATGGACGCTGGCCTATCTGGCTGACATCATTGCCGATCCGCTGCTGCGCCTGGGGCTGATCAACAGCGCCCTCGTGGCCACGGCGACCACCGCCCTGAGCCTGCTGCTGGCGCTTCCGCTGGCGGTGCTGGCGGCCCGGTATCGCTTCCCTGGTAAAGCAGTTCTGACCGGACTCGTGCTCGTGCCGCTGATCCTGCCGCCGTTCGTCGGCGCGATCGGTCTGCGGGCGCTGCTGGGCCGCTTCGGCGCGCTCAACAGCCTGCTGGCGCAGCTCGGCCTCATCAACCCGGATGAGCCGGGCATCGCCTTCCTGGCCGCGGGCTACACGGCCGTGGTCGTGATGGAAGCGCTGCATCTTTTCCCGATCGCGTATCTCAATCTCACAGCCGCGCTGGCGAATGTCGATCCGTCACTGGAGGAGGCGGCGGTCAACCTCGGGGCCGGGCCGTGGACACGGTTCCGTCGCGTGACGCTGCCGCTGGTGATGCCGGGGCTGTTCGCCGGGGCGACGATCGTTTTCATCTGGTCGTTCACGGAGCTGGGCACACCGCTGATGTTCGGCTTCCGGCAGATCACGGCCGTGCAGATTTTCGAGGGCCTTGCGGAGATGCAGGCCAGCCCCCGGCCGTATGCGCTGGTGGTGGTGCTGCTCGTGGCTGCGGGCGGGTTGTACGCGCTGGCGCGCCTGGCGCTGGGACGGCGAAGTTATGTTTCCTCGGGTAAGGCGGCGATCGCGGGCGACCTGCGCCCGCTGTCGGGGTGGCGCGGGCTGGCCGCGGCGGGGCTGTTTCTGATCGTGACGGGTTTGGCGGTATTGCCGCACATCGGCGTCGTGATCGGCTCGCTCAGCGCCGACGGGGCGTGGTACCGCAGCATCCTGCCGCGGGAATTCACCCTCGCGCACTACGAGAGCGCCCTGTCGCATCCGCTGGCCGTCGGGGCGATCCGCAACAGCCTGGTGTTGTCGCTGGCGGCGATGGTGGTGTGCGTGATGATCGGCACGGCCATCGCTCAGCTCAACGTGCGTGCCAGGGTGCGCGGGGCGTGGCTGCTGGACACGCTGGCGATGCTGCCGCTGGCGGTGCCGGGGCTGGTGATGGCCTTCGGCTACGTGGCGATGACATTGCAGTGGCCGTTTGCCGAGGGCGATCCGCTGGGCGGGCTGTTCAGCGTGTTCGGCCGGGATCCGAATCCGCTGATGCTGCTGGTGATCGCCTACGCGATCCGCCGCCTGCCGTATGTCGTGCGGGCGGTGTCGGCCGGTCTGGAGCAGACGTCGGTGACGCTGGAGGAGGCGGCGATCAACCTCGGCGCCGGCCCGCTGCGGGTGCTGCGGCGCATCGTGCTGCCGCTGATCGCCGCCAACCTGATCGCCGGCGGCGTGCTGGCGTTCAGCTTCGCCATGCTCGAAGTCAGCGACTCGCTGGTGCTCGCGCAGCGGCAGGCGCACTATCCCATCACCAAGGCCATATATGAGTTCTTCAGCCGCCTCGGTGACGGGCCTTACATCGCCAGCGCCATGGGCGTATGGGGCATGGCATTGCTGAGCCTGACGCTGATTGCCGCCGCCATGCTGCTGGGCCGGCGCATGGGCGCGCTTTTTCGACTGTAAAGTGGTGGCAGGAGCAGCGCATTGCCCGACCGACCGAACATTCTCTACATGCACTCGCACGACACTGGGCGCTATGTGCAGCCGTACGGCTACGGCATCGCCACGCCGAACCTGCAGCGTCTGGCGGAGCAGGGTGTGATCTTCCGGCAGGCTTTCTGCTGCGGGCCGACCTGTTCGCCGAGCCGGGCCGCCCTGCTGTTCGGACAGGCCCCGCACTGCGTGGGAATGCTGGGCCTGTCGAACCTCGGCTGGTCGATCCGCGACATGGGCCAGCACCTGCACCACCACCTGCGCCGCCACGGCTACACGACCGCGCTGTGCGGCACGCAGCACATCGCGCGGCGCAACGTCGATATCGGCTACGACGAGCTGGTGCCCACGCAGCAGCGCGGCCTGATCCCCCCTGCCGTGGACTGGCTGCGCCAGCAACGCGGCGGCACGCGGCCGTTCTTTCTGTCATTGGGGCACTGGCTCACGCACCGCCACCGCTACCTTGAGCCGACAGCCGCGGAGAATCCCGCTTACCTCGCGCCGCCGGGGCCGATGCCCGATCACCCGGCCGTCCGGCAGGACATGGCCGCGTTCCACGCTTCGTGCAAGCAGCTTGACCGCGACTGGGGGGCTGTGCTGGACGTGCTCGACGAAACCGGCCTGGCTGACAACACGCTGGTGATCTGCACGACGGATCACGGCATCGGCTGGCCGAACATGAAATGCACGCTGACCGACGGCGGGCTGGGCGTGATGCTCATCCTGCGCGGACCCGGCGGTTTCACCGGTGGGCGGGCGATCGACGCGCTGGTCTCGCACGTGGATGTCTACCCGACGGTCTGCGACGTGGCGGGTATCGCGAAACCGGACTGGCTGCAGGGACATTCACTGCTGCCGCTGGTGAGCGGGCAATCGACGCAAGTGCGCGACGAGATCTTCGGCGAGATCACCTACCATGTGTCGTATCAGCCCGAGCGATGCGTGCGGACGCAGCGGTACAAATACATCCGGCGGTTCGATGATCGGCTTCTGCCGACGCAGCCGAACGTGGATGACGGCCCGACCAAGTCGCTGTGGCAGCGGTGCAACTGGGGCGAGCAACCCTTGGCGGCCGAGTCGCTGCACGACCTGATCTTCGATCCGCATGAGACGCACAACGTGGCGGGCGATGCGCGTTACGGGGACGTGCTGAGCGACATGCGAGGGCGGCTGGAGCGATGGATGCGGCGGACGGATGACCCGCTGCTTCGCGGACCGGTGCCGCGGCCCAGCGGCGGAAAGATCATCGAGGCCGATCAGATCAGCTCCGATGGCCCGTGGGTGGAGATTCCCTGAGCCGGGCGAGGACCTGACGCGCGGTGTCGCGCACGATGGGCGCTTCCTCATGGTCGGCGGCGACGGACTCGAGCCTGTGCAGCAGCGCCGCGTCGGGGCGGGCGGCCAGGTGATTGCCGGCCGCAATGACGGCGTTGCGGCGGATCATGTCGAGTTTCATGCGCTTGAGCGCCGAGCCGCGCAGGGCGGCGCGGCGGTCGTCCTCGGTCCAGTCGAGCACGTCGGCAAGCGACAGTGCCGGCGCCGGCGGGCGTGGGGCGTAGCGCGGATGCGGCCGGGGATCGATCGGCAGTCGATCGTCGCGATTGAACGGACAGACTTCCTGGCAGATGTCGCAACCGCCGAGCCAGTCGCCCATCAGCGGTTGAAGTTGCACATCGATCGGGCCGCGGTGCTCAAGCGTCAGGTAGGAGATGCATCGCCGCGCGTCCAGTTGATACGGGGTGATGCAATTTGTCGGGCAGGCGTCGATGCAGCGCGTGCACGTGCCGCAGTGGGAGATGGGGTCCGGGATCTGGGTTTCGGAGTCTGGGATGGGGGGAGCGGCGTCATCATCGTCGGGTTCCAGATCCCAGACCCCAGACTCCACGCCCTTCTCAACGTTCAGTGTCGTCACGATCGCGCCCAGCAGCAGGTACGAACCGAGTCGCGGGTGAATCAACAGCGTGTGCTTGCCGACCCAGCCCAGGGCGGCGCGGGCGGCGTGTTCGCGCTCCATCAGCGGCGCGGTGTCCACGCATGTTTTGAATTCGTGGTCCGGCCACTGCTGCCGAAGAGCGTCAGCAAGCTGATGCAGGCGATCCTTGAGCACCTTGTGGTAGTCGTCGCCCCAGGCGTAGCGGGCGAAACGGCCGACTGGTTCGTGACCATCCTTCGCCGGCGTCTGCTCGTGGCGCGCATGGTAACGGTCGGCGACGCAGATGATGGCCCTGGCTTTCGGCAGCAGTGTTGCGGGATGGAGGCGGGCGGCGACATTGCGGGCCAGGTAGGCCATCTCGCCGTGGCGTCCTTCGGCCAGCCATCGGCGGACGTACGCCTCATGCCGCGACGGCTCGGCCGGGGCCGCGCCCAGCAGGGCGAAGCGCATCGGCTCCGCCAATCGCCGCAGCTTTGCGCATGAGATCGTGTTGGGCGTCGCACGGCTCATGGACATGCCGCCGCTACTGCCCGCCTTCGAGCTGGCCGCCGCGGGCGATCCACAGCTCCACGCCGCCGCGATAGAGCCAGATGTTGCCATAGCCCAGGGCGATGAGGCGTTTGACGGCCGCGGGTCCGAGGTTGTCCTGCCAGGTCTGGGCGTAGACGACGATGGCGGGCGCGTCCTTGAGGCGGTGATCATCGGCCCGCAGGTCGGGCAGGAAGATGTTGACCGCGCCGGGCAGATGTCCCTTCTCGTAATGCCGCGAAGCCCGCACGTCCAGCAGCCGCGGCGCCTGACCGGGCGCGTCGAGCATGGCGAGCAGTTCGCTGTGTCCCAGATCGCGGATGTCGGCGTCGCTGATGCGTCCCGGTCCAAGGCCGCAACTGGTCAGCGCCAGCGCCGTCGCGGCGTACAGTACCCATGCATGGCGTCTGACGTTCGAGTGTTCGTGCATGATGTCCATCCGCGTTGATCCGCTGTGATTGGTCCGTTGTCGTGCTCCGCGCCGTCACCGGCCGACCACGGCCAGTGAGACGCTGTTGCTGCGCGAGACGCGGGACTCGAACTCGTCCCAGAACTTGTTGACGATGGTGCGTACGGCCCAGTTGGCGCCGTCGGCCAGGCCGCAGATCGTCGTGCCCGGCATCATGCCCATCGAGCCGGACAACTCGAGCAGCAGGTCCAGGTCCTCGGTGGTGCCGCCGCCGGATTCGATGCGGGACAGCAGCTTGTACATCCACGTCGTACCTTCGCGGCAGGGCGTGCACTGGCCGCAGCTTTCGCGGCTGAAGAACCGTGCGACGTTGCGGGCGACGGCCACCATGTCGGTGTCCTCGTCCATCACGATCACCCCGGCCGTACCCAGTCCCAGGCACTGGTACTTCTTGCCGATGTCGAAATCCAGCTCGGCGCCGTACTGGTCGGCCGTGAGGATGCCCATGGAAATGCCGCCGGGGATCGCGGCCTTGAATTTCCTGCCGCCGCGCATGCCCTGGCAATGGTCCTCGATCAGCGTGGACATCTTCACGCCCAGGACGTCTTCGTAGACGCCGGGGCGATTGACGTGGCCGCTGACGCCGAAGAGCTTGGGCCCGTAGCTGGCGGGCGTGCCGGGCGGCGCGCCGGGCGGCGGCTGCGTGCCCATGGCGCGGAACCAGTCCGGGCCGCGATCCAGTATCGGTCCGACCATGGCGAGCGTTTCGACGTTGTTGATGATCGTCGGCCGTCCGAACGCGCCGGCGACAGCGGGAAACGGCGGCTTGATGCGCGGCCAGCCGCGCTTGCCTTCCAGCGATTCAAGCAGGCCGGTCTCCTCACCGCAGATGTACGCCCCCGCGCCGCGATGGATGTGGCACTGCGGGGCGCGGTCGTTGACCTTGCCCAGACGCGAACCCTCCCCGAACACACCCTTCGCATATGCCTCATCCAACGCGTGTTGCAGGGTCTTGGCCTGCTTGTGGTACTCACCGCGGATGTAGATATACGCGGTATCGAGCTGGCAGGCGTGCATGCAGATGGCGATGCCTTCCAGGAGCAGGTGCGGGTCGAAATCCAGCAGCAGACGGTCCTTGAACGTGCCGGGCTCTGATTCGTCGGCATTGACGGCCAGGTAGCGCGGCTTGCCGTCCTGCGGCGGCAGGAAGGACCACTTCATGCCGGCGGGAAAGCCCGCGCCGCCCCGGCCGCGCAGCTCGGCCTTTTTGACCAGCTCGACGACCTCGGCCGGCTTCATGGCCACGGCCTTGTCGAGCCCCTGGTAGCCGCCGGTGGCGACGTAGCGATCGTAGTCCACAGTGCAGCGATCGGCCGGATCGCCCCAGGGATAAGTCGGGATTCGCCTGCACAGCACCGGTTCGTTCAGGGCCATCGTTCGTCTTTCCGTCGTGTCTCGGGGCGGCGGTTCAGGGCCGCTTCTGGTCGGGGCGGTGAAACTCGATTTCGTCAATCGTCGTGCGCCGCAGCGTCACGTGCGGCTCGACCTTTCTCTCCTGGACGGTACGGCCCACCTGCCGCCTGTTCGTCTTCCGCAGCGGCGCAGCCGCGTGGTGGAGCAGCAGTCCCGTGTTGCGGCAGAGCCGTTCGAACCAGTTCATGGCCACCGCCGTCATACGTGCCGCACGCCTATTCCAGCGCGTCGAGCACGTGATCGATGTTGCGGTCATTGAGGTTCTCGTGCAGCACGTCGTTGACCAGCGCCGCCGGCCCGCTGCCGCAAGAGCCCAGACACTCGCCGACCACCAGCGTGTACTTGCCGTCGGGCGTGGTCTGGCCCACGTCAATGCCGAGCTTCGTCTTGATGCGCTCCAGAAGCCGGGGCTGGCCCATAAGCTCGCAACTGAGCGACTGACAGACCATCACCAGATACCGGCCCTTGGGCTGCAACTGAAAATCGTCGTAGAAGCTGGCGGTGTCGAGCACCTGGGCGGCATCCAGCCCCAGAAATGCCGCAACCTCTTCGATGGCCTGGTGCGGAATCCAACCGACCTTGTGCTGAATTTCGTGCAGCACCGGCAACGTCGCCGCCTGCCGCGTGGGGTAGCGCGACAGCACTTGCTGCTCCAGGTGCCGCTTCATCGCGTCGTCGAGGTACGGCTGCTCGCGCCGCTCGATTTTCGTCCCCGCGGAATTCTTGACGATCCAGGCCATGAGTCGCTTCGCTCCAGGTCAGGCCGCTGTCCGGCTCAGTCCGCGTGGCAACTGTCACCGATCCAGTTCGGCCGCGATGACGTTGAGGCTGCCCAGGACGGCCACGACGTCGGACAGCAGGTGTCCCTCGATCATGCGGGCGAACACCTGATAGTTGATGAAGCTCGGCGGCCGACACCTGGCCCGCCAGGCCCGCGGTCCGCCGTCGCCGACGATGTAGAAGCCCAGCTCGCCGTTGGCGGTCTCATTGGCGCCGTATACTTCCGCCACCGGCGCCGTCCAGCCGCGATTGGTCATCACCAGTTCAAAGTGCTGGATCAGACCCTCGATTGAGCCGTAGACCGCCATTTTGTCCGGCTTGGCGACCTTCGCGTCATCGTAGACGTTGATCGGCCCACCGGGAATATCGTCAATCAGCTGCTCGATAATCGCGACCGACTGTCGCACTTCTTCGAGGCGCACGAGGTAGCGGCTGTACACGTCGCCACCGGTGGCGACAGGCACCTTGAACTTCACGGCCGCCGCCCCCCGGCCGTCCCAGTTGTCGGCATAGCAGAGGTAGGGCTCATCCTTGCGCAGGTCGCGCTTCACGCCCGAGGCCCGCGCCACCGGCCCGGACAGTGCCCACGCCACCGCGTCGCCCGCGCTGACCACGCCGATGCCCTCGGTGCGGTCGCGGAAAATCCGGTTGCGGTTCAGCAGCCGTTCGATGTCCGCCACCGCGGGCGGCAGTTTCTCGCGGATGAACGCACGGACCAGCTTCTGAAACACCTTCTCATCCGGCAGATCGCGCATCGCCCCGCCCACGCGGGTGTAGTCAGGATGGAAGCGCTGGCCGGCGATGTAGTCCATGATGTCGTAGATCGCCTCGCGCTCGTTGAAGCCGTAGAGAAACGCGGTGAACGCCCCCAGGTCCAGAGCAGCCGCCCCGATCGACAGCAGGTGGTCCTGGATGCGGGCCAGCTCGGCGAGAATCGTACGGATCACCTTGCAGCGCGGTGTGAGGTCGATGTCAAAGAGCTTCTCCACCGCATGGTGCCAGCAGATGTCGTTGGCCACCGGCGAGACGTAGTTCATGCGGCTGACGATGGTGACATACTGGTTGTAGTCCAGATGTTCGCCGAGCTTCTCGAAGCCCGAGTGCAGGTATCCGATGTGCGGCACGGCCCGCACGACGCGCTCGCCGTCCAGTTCGAGGACGATGCGCAGGGTGGTGTGCGTCGCCGGGTGCTGGGGTCCGAAGTTGAGCACCCAGCGGTTGCCGGTATCGACCCCGGCCGGTCGGTCGTCGACGTAGGGCGTCGTCTCGATATCGACGTCCAGGGGCTTGAGGTCGTAGGGCATGGGCGGCGGGCCTTGGGTGTGGGTGCCGGTTGATGCGGCGGAGTTCGGCTGGGAATTGTAGTGGCCGGTCCGATTGCTGCCAATGCCGCCGGCCGACACGCAGGCTGACAACACGCAGGAGTCCGAGACTGTACGACCCCGCCGAAGAAGGAAATGTTGAACACCTGCGATCATGACGCTAATCTTCACGGGCTCGAAAGTCCCCGTAGTGCTGAGGCAGGCTGGCATGACCCGTGGCCGCTCCCGGCCCCGCGCTGCATGGGCAATATCTTGGCGCTGCAGCCCAGGCGGTGAGGCCCGACCCGATGAGACCGATGGACGTGACCGACATTGACTCACCGGCTTCGGAACAGGGTGTCACCAGCGATCTGGTGGCCCCCGCCGCGGCCGCTCGCGATCAGGCTGTGGCCAACCTGCTGGGCCAGCAGTTCCCCGACGGCTACTGGTGCGCGGAGCTTCAGGGCGATTCAATCCTTGAGAGCGAGTACATCCTTCTCAAGTGGATCATCGAGGAGGAAAGCGACCCGCGGCTGCCGCTGATCGCCAACTACCTGCGCAGACTCCAGCGGCCTGAAGACGGCGCGTGGGTGCAGTATCCCGGAGCCAAGCCGGACCTCAGTGCCACGGTCAAGGGCTACTTCGCGCTCAAGCTCATGGGCGACTCGCCCGACGCCCCGCACATGGTCAAGGCCCGCGAGCTGGTGCGCCAGCACGGCGGGGCTGAACGCTGCAACAGCTTCACCAAGTTCTATCTCGCCGCACTGGCCCAGTGCAGTTACAACGCCGTGCCTTCCATCCCGCCGGAGATGGTCTTCCTGCCCAAATGGTTCTACTTCCACCTGGACAAGGTCAGCGCCTGGACACGGACGATGATTACGCCGCTGTCGATCGTCGCCAGCCACCGTCCGACGCGGACACTGCCGCGGGAGCTGGGCATTGACGAGCTGTTCGTCGACAACCGCCTGCGCAACCGTCTGCTGCCCAACGGCGACGCGCATCGCACGTGGTCGACGGTTTTCTGCTCGATGGACCGCGTGCTCAAGCTCGTGGACCGGGCGGGCATGACCCCGCTGCGCCGCCAGGCGCTCAAACGCATTGAAGACTGGATCGTCGATCACACAGACCGATCCGATGGCCTTGGCGCGATCTTCCCGCCGATGGTCTACATCCTCATCGCCCTGCGCTGCCAGGGCTACGACCGCGAGCACCCGACCATCCGCGAGGCCCACAGGCACCTCGACGACCTGATGATCCACGACCAGGTCGACAACCACATCCGCATTCAGCCCTGCCACAGCCCGATCTGGGACACGGGCATCGCCCTGTACGCGCTGACCGAAGCTGGTCTGGATCATGCACATCCCGCGGTACGTCGGTGCGTGAACTGGCTGGTGAGCAAGGAATGCCGCCATCCCGGCGACTGGGTCGCCCACGTGCGCGAGCCGGTCGAACCCAGCGGCTGGTATTTTGAGTTCAACAATGGCTTCTATCCGGACGTGGACGACACGGCCATGGTGGCGATGGCCATGCACTGCAGCGGCGCAGCCGAGGGGCAGCCCAGCGTGCAACGCGGCGTCAAATGGATCCTGGCCATGCAGAACGACGACGGCGGATGGGCGGCCTTCGACCGCACCGTCGAGAGGCCGCTGTATGAGCACGTGCCCTTCGCCGACCATAACGCCATCCAGGACCCCTCGTGTCCCGACATCACCGGCCGCACACTCGAATGCCTCGCTCGCGTCGGCATGGAGCTGACCCATCCGGCCGTACAGAAGGCCATCCGCTATCTCCGCAGCCGCCAGGAGCCGGAAGGCTGCTGGTTCGGCCGCTGGGGCGTGAACTACATCTACGGCACATGGCAGGTGGTCTGCGGCCTGGCCCGTATCGGCTACGACATGGACCGCCGCTGGGTCCGCCGGGCGGGCCAGTGGCTCAAGAGCGTGCAGAAGGACGACGGCTCATTCGGCGAATCCTGCGACACCTACGAGGATCCGCAGCTCAAGGGGCAGGGACCGTCCACCGCCAGCCAGACCGCGTGGGGTGCGATGGCTTTGCTGGCGATCTATGGGCCACGGGATCAGGCGGTGCAGCGGGCGATCCGCTGGCTCTGCCAGACGCAGCTCGACAGCGGCACGTGGCAGGAGCCCTGGTTCACCGGCACGGGCTTTCCCAAGGTCTTCTACCTGCGGTATCACCTGTACCGCCTTTACTTCCCCGTGATGGCCCTGGGCCGCTGGCTGCGCGA
>CAZUUQ010000014.1:0-1103 GCA_964622625.1 uncultured Phycisphaeraceae bacterium
CCCCGGCTCCGCCGGGGGATCGAGGGATCGAGGGATCGAGGGGCGGCGGTCCATGCGATTTAGCGGGCGGACTTGTCCGCCGCGTCCGCGCGACCCTTCGCCAGAATCCCGACTCCCAACCCCCCAACTCCCAATCACAGGCCCGCCAGCTTCGCTGTGAAGGCGTAGTCCCGCGCGGCCGCATTGCCGCCCAGGGCGGTGACGCAGCACGCGGCCGCGGCGGCGCCCAGGCGTCCGGCGTGCTCCAGCGGCAGACCCTGGATCAAACCCGCCAGCAGACCCGCGTAGAAGCTGTCGCCGGCGCCGGTCGTGTCCACCACCGGGCCGGGCGGCGTGCAACTGGACACGTGTACGAACTGTCCCGCGGCCGGGCTGAGCAACACGCCGTCCGCCCCGCCGAGCTTCACGCCCAGCAGTCCCGGCGCGCCGCAGCGCCGGTAGATGTCGATGATCCTGCGCGGGTCGCTTTCGCCGGTCTGGTGCACGGCCTCGCGCAGGGAAGGCACGTAAACATCGAGCTGCGGCAGGGCGCGGTCCAGCGGCGACATCGCCCCGCCGTCACCGGCCGCGTCGAGGGCGGTACGGCACCCGGCCGCGCGTATCCTGCCCAGCACGTCCGGCAGATCGTGCTCCAGATTCGGAAGCAGACTGTAGTAGCCCAGCAGCAGGAACTTCGAGCGGCCGATGGTGTCGAGCTGATCCAGCAGCGTGGCCGCGTTGATGAGCTTGGGCGCGCCGACGCAGTGCAGAAAGCTGCGCTCGCCGCCGGCGTCGATGGTCACGACCGTCGTGCTGGTCGCGCCGGTGGGATGCACAGCCAGCAGGGCGTCGTCGACGCCGCCGTCGCGGTAGAGCTGTCGCAGCATGCGGCCCCATGCGTCGTCGCCGACGTAGCTGAGCACGCCGACGGACAGGCCCAAAGCCGCCATGGTGATGCCGCTGTTGGACGTGATGCCGCCGGCGGTGACGACCATCGGCTCGACTTCATGCAGCACGCCGCGGCCGATCGGCTGCTCAAGACTCACCGGCCGACACAGCAGATCCACGACGGCTGAGCCGACGACGATGCAGTCGTAACCCGATCGCCTGCCGGCGGCCTGCGC
>CAZUUQ010000014.1:1203-23531 GCA_964622625.1 uncultured Phycisphaeraceae bacterium
CGGCTGAGCCGACGACGATGCAGTCGTAACCCGATCGCCTGCCGGCGGCCTGCGCTTTGCCGGTCTGCACCTTGCCAATGTGCTTCATGGGCGGCAGGATAGCAGCTTGTCATTGCATGGTGCAGGCGATGCGGCGGCGAGGCGGCTGGTCAGCGCGATCATGCATTCACCACAGAGGTCACAGAGAACACAGAGAGAATCGAGTGAAAAGCGCATACCGTCCAGATGACTTTCATTTCTGCTCGTATCTCTGCGGCCTCTGTGCTCTCTGCGGTAAATCATTCGATCCGGGACGGCGTCCGCTTCAGCAGCGCGCACATGGCGAGGTGGAACCCTTCGCCGGCGGCCCTGCCTTGCGGCGTCATGCCGATTTCGCCGCTGCCGTACCAGCCGAACAGCGGCAGCCGCCCCGTGACCGCGGTCATCGCCGCCAGTTCCCTCGCAACCTCGTCGCCCAGCCAACCGCGCCGCCCGCCGCAGTCGAACGCCAGCACCAGCAGCACGTCGGCCGCGTCGTCACCCACGGTCTCCTCGGCCGCGGCCGCGGCGGTGCGAATGGCCACGTCCGCCCCCGTACCCTGATTGCCCTGGAAGGAAAAGCGCGGGGAGAAATCGCCCGTCAGCAGGATTCCGACGTTGATGTTCGCGTGAACCCGTCCCTTGAAATAGACCGGCTTATCGCCCTCGGCCGCGCCGCCGACGATGGGAAACGTCTCGCCCAGGATCGCCGCGGCGCCCGCCGCCAACGCATCATTCGACGGCACATGGCAGTTGCCGAAGAGCACCAGGAGTCTGCCGTGCTCCTCCGCGGCCGCATCCGCTGCCACTTTCAATTGTCCGGCAATCCGCCGACCGCACGCTTCGTGACCGTCGGCCACATCGGCCATCGCGGCGGCGATTTCAACGTCGCCCCCCAAGGCCAGCACGCCGACTCGGGCCTCGTTGCCGTCCTCCGTGATCGGCGCATAAGCGCTGCATCCGTGGATCAGCTCCGCCGGGAAGATGCTCGCAACACCCCTGAGCAGTTTCTCTTTGTCGGCCTCGGCCACATTGTCGCTGACGAGGACGATCTTCGCCGGTTGTCCCTCCAGCGCCGCATGGGCCTTGGTCGCGGCCTCGATCGCCGCGGCCTCCGCATCGGCCAGCGCCGAAAGCCCCGTACCGCTGACGATGGCTGCGCTCGCTTCGCTCTGTCCGGCTGCGGCCGGATTCAGCAAAAGCCCATGGAGAACCGCCCATGCCATCACGCATGGGAACCAGAGAATGGTCCGTGTCTTCATGGAATCTTCCTCGAAAAGCGTGCCGGATTTCTCGCCACGCGGCCGCGCCGGCACAGTATCACATACGCGGGCGGTGACAAGCTTGCGACTTCACGGAAAAGCCTCGCGGAATCGTCATCGCCGCACCCCGCCGTCGTGACTATGAATCTGCCACGAAACGCTCGCAGCGGGTACGATAGGCTGCCTATGGCTGGTCTGCCTGCCGTTCTGCGCGTGTGCGAGCGTCGCTGCCTGGTTGTCGGCGGCGGGCCGGTGGCGCTGCGCCGCGTGCGCGGTCTGCTCGAAGCGGGGGCGGCGGTCACCGTTGTCGCGCCGCGGATTGATGACGCCCTGGCCGCGATGGCCGTGACACTGCACCGCCGGCCCTTTGAGCCCGAGGATCTGGACGGCATGTTCCTGGTGGTGGCGGCGACGGACAGCTCGGCGGTCAACGCCCAGGTCGCCGCCGAGGCCGCGAGCCGACGGGTATTGGTCAATCGCACGGACGATCCAGAAGCCGGCGACGTGACCATCCCCGCGCACGCCCGCCGCGGGCCGATCACCGTCGCGGTGGACACCGGCGGGATCTCCGCCGCCGCGGCCGCCGCCATCCGCGATGAGCTCCTCGACCAGCTCGACGCGGACTGGCCGCGCCTGATCGAGCATGCAGCGCCCTACCGCGAACGGATTGCGGCCGCATTCACCGACGCGCCCCGGCGACGGGCGCGCATGGTGGCGCTGACATCACCGTCGGCGATGCGGGCATGGAAGAGCGGCGGGACGGCAGCCTTCGAGGCCTACTGCGCGCGCCTGCTCGATCCAGCGGCGTCCCCATACGATCAGCAGGAGACCTCGCATGCCTGATCCGATCACGACGCTCATTCTGGGAGCGGTCACGTTGACGATGCTGGCGGCCAGCATTGCGGCGATCGGTCGTCTGCTGCGCGGCGGGCCGGCCGAGGCGCGGGCGCGCCTGGAAGTGTCGCTGCTGAGCCTGTGCACGGCCGTGCTCACGGTTCTGTTCGTGTACCGCATCGCCTTCGTGCACCAGGCGGCGCCGCCGCTGCGATCGCACGTGGACGGCCTGCTGCTGATTGCCGCCTTGGGCGGCATGACGATTCTGTATCTCGACCGCCGCCCGCGTCTGCCGGGCGTGCGCAGCTTCGGTTTGCCGCTGCTGACGTTCATCACCGCCTGGGCCGTCTGCGCCAGCGCGTGGACTTATGTGCCATTTGACTTTCGCGTCGCGACGATGGGGCAGGTCTGGCGCAGCGTGCACCTGCTGGGCGTCTACGGCGGTACATTCTTCGTCGCCCTGGCGGCGATCGCCGGAGCCATGTACCTGACCGCCGACCGCCGCCTGCGCAGCAAGCAGTTCACCCGTCCTGACGGAGCGCCGTCGGGCCCGCTGGCGAGCCTGGAGGCGATCGAGCGGCTGATCGTCCGGGGGTCAGCCCTGGGTTTCGCGCTGCTGACGCTGGGGCTGATTTCCGGCGTGGTGGTGCTGATCGAGGAGCCGGTCGGCTGGTCGCCCGGGCCGTGGTTCGCTGTCAAGATCGCCCTGTCGCTGGCGGCGTGGCTGATCTTCGCGCTGCTGATGAACGTCCGGCACGCGACGATGTTCCGCGGTGCGCGGGCGGCGTGGCTGAGCATCTTCGGCCTGGTGCTGCTGGGGCTGACGTTCGGTCTCGTGACGGCGCTGCCCACGGACACCTCCGCTGTGAAACCGGCCGCGCCTCAGGTCGAAACATTCGAAACGCTTGAGCCGTCAGCAGCAGAGGAGGGCGGGTGATGCGGCTGGTCATGGTGGGCCTCAACCATCGCACCGCCCCCGTCGAGGTGCGCGAGCGTGTCGCCTGTGACGCCGACGCCGCGGCCGCGCTGATCCGCGAGCTGACGGCGACGTGGCCGGTGGCTGAAGCCCTGGTGCTCTCGACGTGCAACCGCACCGAGCTGTACATCGTGCGTCCGACGCACCAGCCGCCGTCGTTCGCCGACCTGGTGGCGCTGCTGGCCCGCCGAAGCGGGCTGGACGCGGCGGCCATGCAGGGCCACTGCATCCATCGCGAGCAGAAGGAGGCGGTGCGGCACCTGTTCCGCGTGGCGTGCGGCTTCGACTCGATGGTCATCGGCGAGCCGCAGATTCTCGGCCAGGTCAAGCGCGCCTACGAGACGTCGCGGGCCGCCGACGCGGCCGGGGCGGTGATCCACAAGGTCTTTCAGCAGGCCATCGCCGTGGCCAAGCGCCTGCGAACGGAGACGGACATCGCGGCAGGTCGGGTGTCCGTCGGTTCCGCGGCCGTCGACTTCGCGCGGCGGATCTTCGACCACTTCGAGGACAAGGTGATTCTCGGCATCGGAGCCGGCGAGATGGCGAAGCTGACGCTGCGTCACCTGCACGGCCTCAAGCCGCGGCGGCTGTGGGTGTGCAACCGGTCGCTGGACCGTGCCGCGGCGCTGGTCGAGCACGTGGGCGTGGCGGCCGACGCCGGCGGCGCCAGGCCGTGGGAAGACCTCGATCAACTGCTGGTCGAGGCCGACATCGTCGTCACCAGCACCGGTTCGGCGCATCCGATCGTGACCGCGGAGCGCTTCGCGCCGCTGATCGCCCCGCGGCGGCGGCGGCCGATCTTCCTGATCGACATCGCCCTGCCGCGGGACATCGAAGCGCGGGTCGGCTCGCTGCCCAACGTGTACCTGTACAACATCGATGACCTGCGGCAGGTGGTCGACGCCGCGGCCCAGAGCCGCAGCGACGTGGCCGCGGCCTGCGAGACCTTGATCCACGACGCGGCCGACCGCTGCATGGACGAACTCGAACGGCGGGACATCGGCGTGCTGATCCACAAGCTGCGTCAGCAACTGACGCAGGTGGCCGAGATCGAAAAGCAGCGCACGCTGCGCAAGCTGGCGCCCCACATGCAGGGCAACGGCTCGGCCGCGGCCATGGAGAAAACGCTCGACGAGCACACGCACCGGCTGATCAACAAGATCCTGCACGTGCCGCTGAGCCAGTTGAACCATCCGCAGGGGCCGACCACCACCGCTTTCTACGCGGCCGCTTTGCGCCGGCTGTTTGACCTCGAGGACGCCGGCGACCACCCGCCGCACGCCGCGTCGGACGAGCGGCAGCTCCAGGTGCCGGGCGCGAACGCGGATGACGAGGCCGCCCCGCCGCAATCCTGACCTCCCGCCGAACCCACGTCGCCACTCTCCCGGAGACATCGCTTTGTACGGCAGCCATCTTTCCATCGCCGGCGGCCTGCACAACGCGCTGCTCGAAGCCCGCAAGTTGCGCATGCAATGCGTGCAGGTGTTCACCAAGAACCAGCGGCAGTGGCGGGTCAAGCCGCTGACGGACGATCAGATCGCCGACTGGCGCGACCACCGCGCCCGCACCGGCATCGACATGGTCGTCAGCCACGACAGCTACCTGATCAACCTCGCCAGCCCGGACGCGGGCAACCTGGACAAGTCGATCGCCCTGTTCCGCGAGGAGCTGCTGCGCTGCGAGGCGCTGGATATCCCCTGGCTGGTGACGCACCCGGGCGCGCACATGGGCGAGGGCGAGGCCGCGGGGCTCAAGCGCGTGGCCCGCTCGCTGGACCGCATTCACAAAGATCTGCCGGGACTGCGCACCGTCACGTGCCTGGAGATCACCGCCGGCCAGGGCACGGCCCTGGGCTGGCGCTTCGAGCACCTGCGGCGGATCATCGACCAGGTGCGGCAGCCGGAGCGGCTGGCGGTGTGTCTTGACACGGCCCACATGCTCGCGGCCGGTTACGATCTGAGCAGCGCCGCTGGCGGCCGCGCGGTGCTCGACGAAGTGGACGCGCTGCTGCGCTTGTCGCTGGTGAAGGTGCTGCACATCAACGACTCGAAGGCGCCGCGGGGCAAGCGCGTGGACCGTCACGCCCACATCGGCCAGGGTCACGTGGGCCGGGCGGCGTTCGCCGAGCTGCTGCGCGAACCGGCGTTCGCGGCCGTGCCCAAGATTCTTGAAACGCCCAAGGAAGACGCCCCGGACGGGCGGCCGTGGGACGCGATCAACCTTGCCGCGCTTCGCCGGCTGGCCCGCAAACCGCGACGCGGCGCCGCGCGGCCCGCAAGCTCAGCGCGACCGGGCGCCTGAGCCGATAAACAACCCGTGGCGGCCGCGCGCCGTCCATGCATTCTTTCCGTGGAGTCGATCATGCCCGTGGACCAGGAAGACCGGTTGAGCAAGGAAACGTGGCGGCTGTTCCGCATCCTCTCGGAGTTCGTCGACGGCTTCGAGTTGATGAGCAACATCGGCCCGGCGGTGACGGTCTTCGGCTCGGCCCGCACGCCGTCGGACGACCGCTACTACAAGCTGGCCGTGCGGATGAGCCGGGAACTGGCGGAGGCGGGCATGTCCGTGATCACCGGCGGCGGACCGGGCATCATGGAGGCCGCCAACCGCGGCGCCTTCGAGGGCAAGGGCCGCTCCATCGGCCTGAACATCGCATTGCCCATGGAGCAGGAACCCAACGCCTTTCAGACCGACTCGCTGACCTTCCGCTACTTCTTCGTGCGCAAGGTGATGTTCGTCAAGTACGCCTCCGCCTTTGTGATCTTCCCGGGCGGCTTCGGCACGATGGACGAGTTCTTCGAGTCGCTGACGCTCATCCAGACGCTCAAGATCAACCCCTTCCCCGTGGTCTGCATCGGCCACGATTTCTGGGACGGCCTGATCGACTGGACGCGCCGCGTCATGCTCGAACAGTTCGCCAACGTCAGCCCGGAGGACATGGACATCTTCCACGTCACCGACGACATCCACGAGGCGGTGGACATCATCAAAGCTTACGTACACGACAACCGCTCCCTCGGCCCGCAGCGGCCGGAGATCAGCGGTCCCGCCGGCGAGCCGACCGCCGAGGGCACGCGCGTGGGCGTCGATCCCCGCCTCATCAGGCCGCCGGGCAATGACAGCCTCGGACATTGACGGCCGGCACAGCCGGGCCGGTCCATCGCGCCGACGCCCGCGCCCGACGCATACAACCCACTCCGGACCGCATCGCACAAAACCCATTGGCCATGCAGCCGCGCTACAATAGCGGCGGGTTCGATGCACCCAATGGCGGACCCGCGCGATACGGTCGACACGGAGGAGTTCTCATGATGCGTCATCTGCGGCGCTGCGGCCTGGCGGCAGGTCTGATCGGATATGGGCTGCTCACGCCGGCGGCATCGGCTCAGAGCATCGCCGGCCCACTGGCCGCGCCGGCACCGGCCGCGGAGCCGCGCGTCGATGTTTCCTTCCATGCGGCCAAAGAGACGTTCGAGCCGGGCCAGGCGATGTGGGTCGGCGTCCGCTTCGACATCGAGCCGCAGTGGCACATCTACTGGCGCAATCCCGGCGACGCAGGCATGGCCACCATTCTGGAGTGGACCCTGCCGCCCGGCTGGACCGCTTCGCGCATCCACTGGCCGCTGCCGCGCCGCTTCACCGACTTCGGCGGTCTGCGGGCTTTCGGCTACGAGGATCAGGTCGTGCTGCTGACGCGGATCACGCCGCCAGCCGACGGATCGGCCGTGCCCGTAACCCAGGCGCCGCTGGCGGCGCGCGTGCAGTGGCTGGCGTGCCGCGACCGCTGCGTGCTGGGCGAGGCGGCGCTGGCGAGCGACACCGCGGCCGTTGATGCCGCGCTCATCATGGAATGGCGCCGGCGCCTGCCCGTCGCGCTCAATGCCGATCCGCGCGTGCTCGACGTGCAGACACAGATGGTCACCAGCCCCGGCGAGCTGGGCCAGCGGGCCGTCGTCGCCGCCGATGTCTCCTGGGCCGGCGACGTGGCCGAGACCGAGTGGTACCCCCACGCCCCGCCTGGTGCCGAGATCGTGGACGTGGTCACCACCACCTCCGGCCGCCAGACGCGCATTGAGGCGACGGTGCAGGGCATGACCCCGCGTTTCCGCGGCTACATGGCCCTGCCGGGCGTGCTGGTCTACCGCGACCAGGAAGGCACGCGCCGCGGCGTGCTGGTGACGCTCGAACTGCGCACCGGTGAGCCGGCCGACGCGGCGGACAATTCCTGATGCCCGGACGGAAGAAATCGCCTGCCCATCGGGCCTAGGATTGGCCGTTCAAGTTCGCAACCCCCCATTAAAGGAGTACGCCCATGGTCCTTCGCCTCGTCGATCGTTGCCTCGTCCTGATGGCCGCCGCGGTCCTGACCCTGATGCCGGCCCCAGCGGCCTTCACCGCTGAGGACGACGCGAACAGCGCGTCGGCCGCTCCCACCGCCGCCGACTTCGAGCTGACCGACCACAACGGCCGCACCGTCCGTCTCAGCGACTATCACGGCCGCATCGTCGTGCTCGAATGGTTCAATGAGGAGTGCCCCTACGTCCAGCGTCACCACAAGCAGGATCGCAACACCATGGTCACGCTGGCCGATCGCTATGCCGAGCACGACGTGGTCTGGCTGGCGGTCAACTCGACAAGCCACGCCACGGTCGAGTCGAACGCGAAGATCGCGGCCAAGTGGGAGATCCCCTATCCGATCCTTGATGACTCGGCCGGCGACGTCGGACAGGCGTACGGGGCCCGCACCACGCCGCACATGTACGTGATCGACGCCGAAGGCCGCATCGTCTACCAGGGTGCCATCGACAGCGATCCGGGCGGCCGCGATGCGCAGGCGACCAACTACGTTGAGCAGGTGCTCGGCGAGATGCTGGCCGACGAAACCGTCTCGGTCAACCGCACGCGGCCCTATGGCTGCTCGGTGAAGTACAGGAACTGATGCCGGTCACCGCCGACCCCGTCTTGCAGCGCAGCGCGCTTGTCCGCATACAAAGCATCGGCCGCGACCCTTGGGGGGGACGCGGCCGATGCTGTTTGTTGATCTGATCTGACGCGCTTACGAACCCGTCGCCGCCTGCTCGACCGCGGCCGACGGTTCGGCCTCAGCCTCGGCCTGCGCCGCCGCAGCAGCCTGGCCGGCCGCACGCAACTTCGCCTGCGCCGTCAGCAGACGGGCCGTCACAGCGCAGCTCGTCTCCTGGCCGTCGATGACGTACTGCACCGGCTGGCCGTCCTTCTCAGCCGCCATCTGCGCCATCTTCTCGCAGCAGATCGACTTGTCGCCGACCTTGTAGCTGGCGAAAGTGGCCGACGCGGCATCGACCGCGCCGGGGTGGGCCTCGAGCACCGCCGCAAGCTGCGCCTCGGTCGCCTCAGCCAGCGCGGCCTTGGCCGTCAGCTTGTCCTCGAAGGCCTGCTGGCCGACAACGAACTGCACGGCCGCGCCCTGCTCGGCAGACGCCGCGACCGCTTCGCTGTATTGCGCGTATTCCTGTTCATTCACCCGGTAGGTCATCGCCGGAAGGCTCACGCCGGCCTGCTTGCCCGCGGGGCAGGCTTCGCACGGCGGGCAGTCGGTCTTGTCCGCGACCGGGCATGTGGCGCAATCGGCCTTCGCGCCGGTCACCGGACACTTGTCCGCCTTCTCGCCGGCGCCGGCAACGGTCATCACCACCGCCTCGGTCTGTCCGTCTTCGTTCGTCTGGGCCGCCGCCTTTTCGCCATGCTGGCCGCACGTACCGCACGCCTGCGCCGCGCTGGCGAATCCCAACATGCCCACCATACACGTCGCCGCCATCAGATAAGCAAACCGTCGCATGCGTCTGTCCTCCAAGTTAGTGTTGTTCAGCCAAACAGGTCTTGAGTAAACGGCTTCGACCGGCATCGCGGTCGCAGGTAAGCATAGCCCGCCAAGACGGACTTGCGCTTCTGTCCACCATACGCATTCCGCCCGATGGGGTTCGCCGCAGCGGCTCAAATCCGGTCCGCCGGCAGATCGTGACCGCCGTCTTCCGCGCCGCCCGCCCTGCCCTCGCGCGATTCGATGTCCTCGATGTATGCCAGCGTCCGGTCCAGCTCGCGCTTCAGGTGCCGCACACGCAGCAGGCTCTTGACCCGCGTCAGCAGCTCCAGCTTGTTGACCGGCTTGGTCAGGAAATCGTCGGTGCCGCACTCGACCGCCCGCTCAATGTCGCCCAGCTCGTTGAGGGCCGTCACCATGATCACCGGGATGGACCGCGTCCTGACGCCCTCCTTGACCTTGCGGCAGACCTCAAAGCCGCTCATCTTCGGCATCATGATGTCAAGCAGGATCAGATCGGGCGACGGCTGGCCGGCGTCCTCGATCCGCGCCATCGCCTCCAGGCCGTCGTAGGCCACCTCCGTCTGGCAGCCGAGCACCTCCAGATAGGCCTGGAGCAGCTCGACGTTCTGCACGTTGTCATCCACGATCAGGATGCGCGACTGGCTGACATCAACTTCCGCATCGGCTGGCGCATGGGGCGGGGTGGTGATATTGCTCATGGTTGCTGGCCCGGTGAAGGGTTGTGGCCGCGGCCGGCGGGCGGGTCGCGGCCTGGATGGCGGCGGCGGATCACCGAGTGAAAATGATCCTACCCCCGATGTACCTCGCCGTCGATCCCGCCTCCCTCCGCAACTCAATTGGCGGGGGGACTTGCCGCCATGTCATCTCCGTTATGTTAAGAGTTTATTGTACCACGTTTTATCGACACGCGAACCCGCGGCGACCCCTCGCCTTGGCACGCCCGCGGTTGTATAGTGACCCACTATGCCCCTGCCCGTGATCCAGCCCAGCCGCGTCACCGTCATGATCAAGCCCGTCGGGGCCTTGTGCAACCTCGACTGCACCTACTGCTACTACCTGCCGACCAAAACCATCTATGACGGCCACGAGCACCGCATGAGCCTGGCCACGCTCGAGTCGCTGTTCGCCTCCGTCCTGCCGCGATTCGCCGACCACGTCACCATCGCCTGGCAGGGCGGCGAGCCGACGCTCGCGGGACTGGACTTTTTCCGCAAAGCCATCGCATTCCAGGAGCAGTATCGTCGGCCGAATCAGCAGGTCAGCCACGCCCTGCAGACCAACGGCACGCTGCTCGACGACGACTGGTGCAAGTTCCTCAAGGACAACCAGTTCCTCGTCGGCCTGTCGCTCGACGGTCCCGACCGCTTCCACGACCACTACCGCCTGACCAACCGCAAAAAAGGCTCGTCCGACCAGGTCCGCCGCGGCCTGAAGATGCTCCAGAAGCACGGCGTGGACTACAACATCCTCTGCGTGCTCAACGATCACAACGTCAACCATCCCGACGAGATCTTCGGCTACCTGGTGAACCTCGGGTCGCGGTGGCTACAGTTCATCCCGGCCATCGAGTGGGAAAAAGACCCGGCCGACCCGTCGCGGAACGTTCTGGCCCCCTACTCGCCCGATCCCAAGGCCTACGGGGCTTTTCTCTGCCGCGTCTTCGACCGCTGGTTCGACAAGTACCGCGGCAGCATCAGCGTCCGCATCTTCGATGCCGTGCTCAACAAGCTCGTGCTCGGCCAGATGCCCTTCTGCATCCTCGACGGTTCATGCCACAGCCAGCTCACGATTGAGCACGACGGGGCGGTGTTCGGCTGCGATCATTTCGTGGAGCGCCGCTGGCAGCTCGGCCAGATCGGTCAGCCTGACTGGGCCAACGACATCCGCCTCGACGGCACGCGCGACGTGGGGCTGACCATTCACGGCAACGGATACAAAAAGAACGAGCAGCTCGGCGGGCGCGACATTGACACCGCCGCCGACCTGCCCGCCGCGGGGACTTCCACAATCGGGGCCGACGAACACCCGCCGGCCGACGAAGCATGGTTCGACCGCGTCGATCAGCCGCGCCTGGGTGTCTTCGCCCAGCGCAAGCAGGCCCTGCCGGACAAGTGCCTGGCCTGCCGGTGGAAACCTTACTGCCACGGCGGCTGTCCCAAGCACCGATCGATGGGCGGTGAAATACCCGAGCCAACGATTCTATGTGAGGCTTATATCGCGTTTTATGAGCACGCGATGCCTCGGCTTCAGTGGCTGGCCGAGCACTTGCGCCGCGGCCAGCAACCGCCGCCGCCCCAGGCCGTTGACGGTCGCAAGTCACGCAACAGAAAGAATATACGTCACATTGTGCGTACGCAGACCCTATAGCGGCACCGTGTCCGGGTGCTGTTTTTCGACCCCCGCAAGTGCGCTTTTTTTCGCCCCGCAACGGCCATCCGTCTGAACATCCCGTCCGATCGTCCGTATAATAAGGAAGTTAAAACGGCCGGTCTCGGCGGACCGCCCGCCGGGCCTTGGTTGAAAAGGCGGGGATGTCCGCCGTCTTCGCCCCCGCGCTCGATCGGAACACACTATGTCCGGGTGCCCCATGACCGCTTCGTCAACTTCACTGACCCCCTGGCAGGATCGCTGGACCCAGCCCACCCTCAAGGAGTTGCTGGGCGCTTTGGGCAAACCCCTTGGCCGCACGGTCGACAAACTGGTGCAGCGCATTGCCGCCATGGATGGGGTCGAGCACACGCTCACCTGGTACGGCCCAAGCTGGAAGTGGACGGTGGAGTTCACCTTGCCAGGCCGCCGGGGCGGGCCGCGCCAGCCGCTGGCCTACCTCGTGCCCAATCTCGCCGGGCCGCAGTTGTCGGTACCCGTGTCCCAGACGCTGCGCGATCTGCTCGACAACAAGCGGCTGCGCCGCTACGTCAAGGACGGTCTGGACGGCGCCAAGCGGGCTGTCGATTTCTATTGGGCCACCTGGAGCTTCTCCAATCAGGCGGAAGTCGACTTGCTGGTGGACCTCGTGCAGCGGAAGCACAAGTACCTGACCCAGACTCCGGCCGACGCTGCAAACAACTGACGCGCCCGAGCCGTCTCTTCACCGCGCCAAGGGGTGGATCGGCCGCGATGGTCGGTTTTCGACTTGCGAATCGCGATTTTCAGGTCGCCACCGCCTTGGTTTGCGCTGATTGGCCGTCATTTTCCGCAATTTGACTCGTTCGCGCGCACAGACGCGCCAGCGCCGTGCCTGCATGAGCGCACAATGGCGCAGGGATCCAGATGAATGGGGCCGCCCAGTGAAAGCCGGCAGCCAGGTGCGCACGGCCGGTGAGCCTGATTGCCCCCGTGAGGCGTCGTCTGGATTTCGGTTGGCCGTCGCCACTATCTCCGCGGCCTTTTCCGCCCCCCGCCATATTTATTGTCCTTGTCGATGAAACCGGGCTACCCTTCGTCATGGAGTGCGTCATGGAGTGGCTTGCATCGTGGCAGTGAGTCGGGTCCCTTGATGAAAGGACACCATCATGCTGTACTGGGCAGCCGTTTTCTTTGTCATAGCCGTCATTGCGGCGGTCTTCGGCTTCGGGGAGATCGCCGGGGGCGCGGTCGCCATTGCGAAGATCCTCTTCATCGTCTTCCTCGTGCTGTTCGTCGTGTCGTTGCTGATGGGCCTGCTGCGCGGCCCTAAGTGACGCACACAGCAGGAAGAACCGGGACAAATCCGTCATCGCTCGCATACGGCCTGTCACCGCGGCGGCCGGGGCACGCGATCGTTGTCGTCATCGGTCTCACGCACCTTCCCGTCGGGGTACTCGTCTGCCGGCAAGGCGGGATGGTTGGCGGGATGGACGCAGGACTGTCGGGATGGGCCCGGCCGGCGAGTGCCAACCACGATCGCCCCTCAGCGGCGTGGGAATGGCAGGCGGGTGACGGGTCGGCTGTCACAGTGGCAGCGCTGGACGGGGCTGCACACCGCCAGGGCGACTGGGGCGGCGACCGCAACAGATTATTGACACCATAGTTATGTCGTCACAGCCAACATGGGGGTTGCTGGTACTGCGGTTGCATCGTCACCGGCACGCGATGCCGCACATGGGGGCGTGCGGGCGATGTGGGACGGCCCCGGTCTTCTGAATCAACCTCTTTCTGCATCAAGCAATGGAGTCCAGCTATGGCGGCGAAGGAACTGGCCTTTGACGTGGACGCCCGCAAGAGCCTTCTGGCGGGCGTGGAGAAACTGGCAGCGGCGGTCAAGAGCACCCTGGGGCCCCGCGGCCGCAATGCCGTGCTCGACAAGAGCTGGGGCGGGCCTTCGGTCACCAAGGACGGCGTCACGGTCGCCGAGGAGATCGAGTTGAGCGACAAGACTGAAAACCTCGGCGCCCAGCTCGTGAAGGAGGCGGCCAGCAAGACCTCCGACAAGGCCGGCGACGGCACGACGACTTCCACCGTGCTGGCCGAGGCCCTGGTCAAGGAGGGCTTCAAGCACCTCACGGCCGGCGTCGACGCCAACGCCCTGGTCCGCGGCATGAAGAAGGCGGCCGAGGCGGTCATCGCCAGCATCGGCAAGCAGAGCAAGCCCATCGACGTGTCGCGCAAGGATGAAATCGCCAACGTCGCGGCCATCAGCGCCAACAACGATCCCGAAATCGGCAAGATCATGGCCGAGGCGTTCATGAAGGTCGGCAAGGACGGGGTCATCACCGTCGAGGAAGGCAAGAGCCTGGAGACCTACGTCGACGTGGTCGAGGGCATGCAGTTCGACCGCGGCTACCTGTCGCCGAACTTCGTGACCAACACCGACGAACTGGTCTGCGAGCTGGAGAAGTGCCTGGTTCTGGTCTACGAGGACAAGATCAGCTCGGTGCAGAAGCTGGTGCCGCTGCTGGAGAAGATCCAGAAGGCCAAGAAGCCGCTGCTGATCATCGCCGAGGATGTCGAGGGCGAGGCCCTGGCGACGCTGGTGGTCAACAAACTGCGCGGCGTGCTGAACGTCTGCGCGGTCAAGGCTCCGGGCTACGGCGACCGTCGCAAGGCGATGCTGCAGGACATCGCGATTCTCACCGGCGGCGAAGCGATCATGAAGGATCTGGGCATCGAGCTGGACAAGGTCGAGCTGTCGCAGCTCGGCATGGCCAAGCGCGTGAGCATCGACGCCGAGAATACGACGATCATCGAGGGCGCCGGCGACAGCAAGGCGATCTCGGGCCGCATCGACCAGATCCGCCGCGAGATCGAGATCACCACCAGCGATTACGACCGCGAGAAGCTCCAGGAGCGTCTGGCGAAGCTGGCCGGCGGTGTGGCGCAAATCAAGGTCGGCGCGGCGTCGGAAGCGGAACTCAAGGAGAAGAAGGCCCGCGTGGAGGATGCGCTGCACGCGACGCGGGCGGCCGTGGCCGAAGGCATCGTGCCCGGCGGCGGCGTGAGCTTCATCCGTGCCACGGACGCGCTCAAGAACGTCAAGACCACCGGCCACGACGAGACCGTCGGCGTGGACGTGGTGCGCAAGGCACTGAGCGTGCCGCTGCGCACCATTGCCGACAATGCCGGTGAGCGCGGCAGCGTGGTGGTGACCAAAGTCGCGGCCGCGAAGGGCAGCAGCGGCTTCGACGCCCTGACACTGGAGTACTGCGACCTGGTCGAGCGCGGCATCATCACGCCCACCAAGGTCGATCGCACCGCCCTGGAGAACGCGGTGAGCGTGGCGACGCTGCTGCTGACCTGCGACTGCGTGGTGACGGACGTGCCGGCGGACGAACCCGCGGCCGGCGGCCACGGTGGCGGCATGGGCGGCGGTATGGGTGGTATGGGAGGCGGCATGGGTGGCATGGGCGGCATGCCGGGCATGATGTAAGGCTGTGGCGGGCGGCCCTTATGCAGCGGCCGCATGTTCGCGGGCGTCAAGCCGCCCCCTCGGGCAGTGTGGCATCCGGAGATGACCTGGCTGTGATCCAGCGTGCGAATACAACCCGTGACGCACAGTCGCCCAGCATTGTCTGGCTGCTCGGCCGCGGCCGCAGCGGCACGACCTGGCTGGCCAAGGCGATGGGGCTGTACAGCCGCTGTCACTACAAGCACGAGCCGTTCCTTGCCGGCAAGGAACAGCGCTATATGCGATGGCTCGACGCATTGGATGCGGTGGACGCGCCGACCCAGCAGGAGCGTTTCAACGCCTTGATCGGCGGTTGTCAGCACCAGGTGGACTTCCCCCCGTTCGTCCGCAAGTCGTGTCGGCCGCAGTCGCCGCTTCTGCTGCGTCTGACCTGGCAGTTGGGCAAATGGGTGCGGCCGTGCCGCGGGCTGTATGAGTGGTACGGCCGGCCCCGCTTCACGGCGGGTGACGCGGTGCTGATCAAGGACGTGAACTTTCCCAATGAACTGCTGACGAAGGCCTTTGCCGCCATTCGCCCATCGGCGGTGATCGCGACGTTCCGCAATCCCTACGGCAGCATCACGGCGACGCGCCGGTTCATCGGCCGCGGCCGCGCCATGACCCGTGAAGCCGTCGCACGCGTGCGCGAGTTGCTGGCCATGCCGGGGCATGAGCAGCTTCGGCATTTCGAACCGGGGCTGGAGCGGATGAACGAGACACAGTTCGAGACCCTGCGCTGGCGGGTGCAGTCGGAGCCGCTGCACGCCTTCGCACAGGGCCGTCCCGAGGTTTTTGTGAGCGTGTATGAGCGGATGTGCGAAGATCCCGTCGGGCGCGGGCGGCGACTGTTTGAGTTCGTCGGCTGGGACTTCGAGCCGCAGGTCGAGGCGTTTTTGCAGCGCAGCTCCAGCGGCGCGTCGCAGCGCGAGGCGTCGCGCCGCCACGGCGTGCAGCGCCATTCCTCGCAGACCGCGTCGAAATGGACCCAGGAACTCGACGATCAGGAGATCGCGCAGGTGAACGGGGTGCTGGAGGGATCGCCGATTCTGCACCTGTGGCCCGAGATCTTTCCCGACGCGGCACAGGCAGCCCAACGTGCAAGCGCTTAACCCATGGGAGACACAAGCAACATGAAGATCACACCCCTCGACGATCGCGTGCTGGTGCAGCCGGCGGAAGCGAGAGACAAGACGGAAGCGGGCCTGTACCTGCCCGACTCAGCCAGGGACAAGCCGCTGCGCGGCAAGGTGCTGGCGGCCGGCCCGGGCAAGATCGACGACAACGGCAGGCGTACGCCCATGCCCGTGAAGAAAGGCGACGAAGTGCTGTTCGGCTCGTATGCCGGCACGGAGATCGAGATGGACGGCAAGGAGTACAAGATCATGCGGGCCGGCGAACTGCTGGGCGTGGTCGAGAAGTGAGCATTGGAAACCATGTGAGCAACGCGGCGGTGCCGCACGCGGCCCGTGCGACTGACATTCAGCAACGCAACACCTAGAAAGACGGGAGCCACAGCGATGGCCAAGAAGCAATTGATGTTCGGTGCGGACGCGGCCGTGCAACTACGCAAAGGACTGGAGCAGTTGAACAATGCCGTCAAGGTCACCATGGGTCCTACGGGGCGCAACGTGATCATGCAGAAATCGTTCGGCGGCCCGTCGGTCACGAAGGACGGCGTGTCGGTGGCCAAGGAGGTCGAGCTGTCCGAGCCGTTCCAGAACATGGGCGCCAAGATGGTCGTCGAGGTCGCCAAGAAGACCTCGGACAAGGCCGGTGACGGCACGACCACGGCCACGGTGCTGGCCGACGCGATTTATCGCGAGGGCCTGCGCCACGTGACGGCCGGGGCCAACCCCATCGCCCTGCAGCGCGGCATCACCAAGGCCGCCGCGGCCGCGGGTGAGGCGATTCAGACCGCCGCCACCAAATGCAAGGGCCAGGGCGATCTTGAGAAAGTCGCCACCGTCTCGGCCAACCATGACGCGGAGATAGGCCGCCTGATCGCCGAGGCGATCAACAAGGTCGGGGCCGAGGGCGTGGTCGAAGTCGAAGAAGGCAAGACGGCCGAGACCGTGCTCGAATACGTCGAGGGCATGCAGTTCGACAAGGGCTACCTGTCGCCCTACTTCATGACCGACGCCAAGACCCAGGAGTGCGTGCTCGAAGACGCCCTGGTGCTCATCTACGAGAAGAAGATCAGCAATCTGCCCGATCTGCTGCCGCTGCTGAACAAGGTGGCGATGGAGCAGAAGCCGCTGCTGATCATCGCCGAGGACGTGGAGAACGAGGCGCTGGCGGCCCTGGTGATCAACCGCCTCCGCGGCGTGCTGAAGATCTGTGCCGTCAAGGCGCCGGGTTTCGGCGACCGGCGCAAGGCGATTCTCGGCGACATTGCCGTGCTCACGGGCGGCGAGTTCATCAGCGAGGACAAGGGCCTGAAACTCGAAACCATCGAGCTTGGCCAGCTCGGTCGGGCCAAGAAGATCGTCATCGACAAGGACAACACGACTCTCGTCGAGGGCGCCGGCAGGAAGAAGGACATCGAGGCCCGCATCGCCCAGATCCGCCAGCAGATCGAGACGACCACCAGTGACTACGACCGCGAGAAGCTCCAGGAACGTCTTGCCAAGCTGACCGGCGGCGTGGCGATTATCCACGTCGGCGCGGCGACCGAGACGGCGATGAAGGAGCGCAAGGATCGCGTGGACGACGCCCTGCACGCCACCAAGGCGGCCGCTCAGGAAGGTTACGTGCCCGGCGGCGGCGTGGCGTTCGTGCGGGCCATCCCGGCCGTCGAGGCCTTGCGCAACAAGCTGCGCGGCGACGAGAAGCTCGGCTGCGAGATCGTCATCCAGGCCCTGCACGCGCCGCTGCGGCAGATCGCGCAGAATGCCGGCTACGACGGCGACGTGGTCGTCGAGACCGTCAGCCAGCAGAGCGGCGCCAAGGGCTTCGAGGCTGTCAGCGGTGAGTATGTCGACCTCGTGAAGGCCGGCATCATCGACCCGGCCCTGGTGGCGCGCACGGCCCTGCAGAACGCGGCCTCGGTGGCCGGTCTGATGCTCACGACCAACGTGCTGGTCACGGAGCTCAAGGACGACACCGAGCCGGTCGCCGGAGCGACCGCGTGACGGCAGATGCCGGCCGGCCGTCTGGAACACAATGACCGCTTGACAAACCCAGGGCCGGCTCCCTGGGTTTGTCGTGACAGGCCCGATGCACCGCATCACGGTACATGCGGAACATGCCCACCATGGCCACCAAGCGCGACTATTACGAGATCCTCGCCGTCGACCGCGATGCCGACGGCGACCAGATCAAGCGCGCCTACCGCAAGATGGCCATGAAGTACCATCCCGACCGCAATCCCGGGGACAAAGTCGCTGAGCACAAGTTCAAGGAGGCGGCCGAGGCCTACGAGGTGCTGTCGAGTCTGGAGAAGCGGGCCCGCTACGACCGCTACGGCCATGAAGGTCTGGCGGGAACCAGCGGCCACAACTTCTCGCACATGGACGTCGGCGACATCTTTTCGATGTTCGAGGACATCTTCGGCGGCAGTTTCGGCGGCCGCGCCGGCCGGTCACGCGGGTCGGCGCGACGGGGCTACGACCTGGAGACGCACGTGAGCATCGAGCTGGCCGATGTGCTGCATGGCACGGAGGTCGAAGTCGAGTTCACGCGTCAGGACCTGTGCGAAACGTGTGGCGGCAGCGGCGCCAAGCCTGGTACGCGGCCGGTGACGTGCAGCACCTGCGGCGGGCAGGGCAAGGTCGCGCAGTCGGGGTTCGGCGGCATGTTCCGCATGGTGACCACCTGCCCGGTCTGCGGCGGCGCGGGTCAGAGCTATGCCGAGAAGTGCCCGACCTGCGTCGGCGGCGGGCGGCAACCCAAGCGCCGCGTCCTGACTGTGCGCGTTCCCCCCGGCATCCACGACGGCCAGGCGGTGCGCGTGCAGGGTGAAGGCGAACCCGGCGCCGGCGGCGGGCCGCGCGGCGATCTGCACGTGGTCGTCCGCGTCAGGGAGCACAAGCTTTTCGAGCGCGACGGCGACAACCTCGTGCTGCGCATGCCGGTGAGTTTCACGCAGGCGGCCTTGGGGGCCGAGGTCGAAGTACCCACGCTCAACGGTCGCGAGACGCTGACGATCAAACGCGGCACGCAGCACGGTGAGTTGTACCGCATTCCGGGGGCCGGCCTGCCCAACCTGCGTTCCGGCCGGCGCGGCGAGCTGATTGCCGTGCTCATGGTCGAAATACCCCGCCGACTGACCAAACGGCAGCAGGAGCTGCTGCGCGAATTCGCCCAGACGGAGAACCACGACGTGCTGCCGCAGTCCGGCGGGTTCTGGGACAAGATCAAGGATTACCTCGGCACGGGTTGAGGAAGCAGCAGGTGAATCATGAACCGCGAGAACCCTCAGGATGCAGGTGATGCGGCGCCCGGGCAGCCGTCCGCGCCGCCCCCGGCTGACGACCTGACCGAGCAGCAGGCGGTCGCCCAAGCCTCCGACCTGCTGGCGGCCCTGCAGGTCGAGCGCGATGAACTGGAGCAGAAACTCCTGCGCACCGCGGCCGACTACCAGAACTACGTCAAGCGCAGTGAGCAGCACCGACGCCAGGCGTGCGAGCAGCAGCTCATGGACCTGGGCCGGGCCATGGTCACGGTGCTTGACCACTTCGATCACGCCACGGCCGTGGACGCGCAGAAGGCGTCGGTCCAGGCCGTGCTCGACGGCGTGCAGATCGTGCGCGACGAACTGCTGCGGACGCTCGAGCGATTCGGCATTCGCCGCGTCGACGCGGTCCGCGGCGAGCCGTTCAATCCCGAAGTGCATGAAGCGCTGATGCGTCAGCAGGACGCGGAGATCGAGCCGGGCCACGTGGTGGCGCAGCTTCAGGCCGGCTACGTGCTGCACGACAAGACGCTGCGCCCGGCCAAGGTGGCCCTGGCGGCCGAGGCCGAGCAGTAGACCAAATATGAGCGACGAAAGGCGATGCCCCCATGCCCACCTATGACTACGTCTGCAGCAAGTGCGAACACACCTTCGAGCAGTTCCAGTCGATGACCGCCAAGCCGCTGCGCAAGTGCCCCAGTTGCGGCGGCATGGCGCTGAAGCGGCTGATCGGCACCGGCGCGGGCGTCATCTTCAGGGGTTCGGGCTTCTACGAGACCGACTATCGTTCCGACAGCTATCAGAAAGCCGCGAAGGCGGACAGCACGGCAACGAGCGGCACCGACACAAAGCCGCCCAAGTCGGACACGGCCGCGAAGACCGACGCGTCCACTTCCTCTTCAAATAAATCGGCCGAGAAGCCGGCCAAAGCGAAGTAGGCGCCCCGACGCGCCCGCAGGTCAGACCGACGTGTGAGCCTCGATGAGATCGGAGATCTTGGTCTGCGCCAGCAGCGTCTCAACAAGTTGCACGGCTTCGTCGAGCTTCTGCTCGAGATGATCCAGCGACTTGTTGTTCCCGTCGCCGTTGCCGCCGATGTGAACGGCGCGGCGAATCGGCTCGACGGTGGCGATCACGTCGAGCACCGACAACTCCTCCGCCGGCCGCGCCAGCCAGAAGCCCCCGTGCAGCCCGCGCTGCGATCGCACCAGCCCGGCCCGCCCCAGGGCCTGCAGCACCTTCGAGGCGTAGCGCGGCGGAATCTGGGCCGCGTCCGCGATCTCCTGGCTGGTCACCGAGCCATCGGGGCGACTGCCCAGCCATACCACGGCCCGAAGGGCATACTCCGCGGTTTGTGAGAACATGGTCGCAACCCCTGGCGGACGATGGGCAAACCCGAGGACGAACGTCGTCCACGGCCGTTCGTTCTCTTTCCCGATAATAAGATCATACACTATGGTTTATCGGCTGTATAGGGGCTACAGCATCGACCGTGGCCAATGACGCGGAGAACGTCACTTCGCAACAGGCGCGGCACAAACCGATCCAGACTCTAACCTGTTTGTTTAAAAAGTGTTACCTGCCGTGCGGCACCGCGGGCGGGCCGGCGGATCACCACGCGTTGGCAGCCAACTTTTTGCGAAGACGCATCATGTTGCCCTGCTCGGGTGTCTCCGGCGTCATCTCGTAACCCAGCACACGGTTAAGCGTGAGCATCGGCTCGTTGTGCTTGGCGCAACGGGTGTAGAGGAAAGCCGCCCCGGCCTCACGCGCCACCTGTTCGCTGAGCAACTTCAGGTAACGGCTCAGACCCTGCCGCCGGTACGGCGCCCGCGTGTGCGTGTTGCGGATCTGCGCTCCGACCTTGCCCACGAGCTGCGGCCACATCTCCGGGTCATGGTGCCCGTCGAAGCCCTGGTTGTACGTGCGGATTTCCAGCCAGACCATCGCCGCCGGTTCGCCCGTGTCCGTCTCCAGAATCTGAATGCGATCATTGCGCGTCCCCGTCTCGATCTCATCGAGCATTTTGCGCATGTCGGCGCGGAAGGCTTCGTCGTCGGCCGCATCCGGGTTGGCCACACGAAGTGAGCCGAGCATGCACTGGATCGTGAAGGGCTCGTGACGGCGGCGGTCAAAGGGCACGACCCGAAATCCGGGCGGCGGCGTCTGCACACTGGCTGTCATGTGTTGTCTCCCTGATTTTCGCGCATTGGTATCCCGGCGAGCCGTACCCCGTCGGCGCAAACGTCGACGAATCGCTGCTGGCATGCGCGGCCCCAGGGCTCGGGCTGCACCGTCGTCACCGGCAGCGTCACCATCGACCGCCCTTCGGCGGGCGACGACCACCAGCCAACCGCCACGCCGCCCATCACCGCCGCGCCCAGCGCGGCCGCGTCCACCGTCGCGGGCACTTCGACCGGACACTGGGCCATGCTCGCCACGATCCGCCGCCACAACGCACTGTGCGCCGCGCCGCCGAGCATGACCAGCTTCCGCAGCGGCCCATCCCCCGCCATCGCCGTCGCCGTCACCACCGCCTCGCCCGCCAGGCCGTTCATCACCGCCCGCAGCAGATCGCCGCGCTGATGCGACAACCCCAGCCCCACCCACGCGGCGCTGCGCTGATCGCCCAGCGTCGGCAGGAACACCACGCCGCCCGCGTCGGGCGCTGCGGCGGCCGCCAGTCGCTCCGATTCGTCGTAGCCGCTTACGCCCAGCCACGCCATGGCGCGATCGAGATAGCCTCCGCCGGCCGGGATGGCATGTATCAGTCCCCATCCATCACCATCCACCGACGGCGCGCGGAACAGGCCCGGCCCCAGATCCAGACGCGCGTCGGCCGTGCGCATGAAGACCACCCAGGCCGTGCCTGTCGAAAACATCGCCTGATCCGCAGCCGTCACCCCCGCGCCCAGCGCTGCCGCATGCTGATCGTGCAGCGGCGCCGCGACGGCGATACCCGGCGGCAGTCCCAGCGTCGCGGCCGTGTGCTCAGCAAGCGCGCCCAGCGGGCGCGCATGGCTCACGATGCGCGGCAATTGCGCCGCATCAATACCCGCCGCGTGCGCCAGCGCGGCATCCCAGTCCAGGTCCGCCAGGCGCAGCATGCCCGTGATGGCGGCATTGCTCGCGTCCGTCGCGCCCCGGCCGGTCAG
>CAZUUQ010000014.1:23631-27756 GCA_964622625.1 uncultured Phycisphaeraceae bacterium
GCAGCATGCCCGTGATGGCGGCATTGCTCGCGTCCGTCGCGCCCCGGCCGGTCAGCCAGCGGCAGACCAGATCCTCCACCGTGCCGATCGACGCGACCCGCGCGAAGGTTGGCGGCGTGTGGCGTTGAAACCACAGCAACAGCGACGCCAGCAAACCCGCGTCGCCGCGGCCGGTGCGGGCCTGAATATTCGCTGTCCCCAGTTGCCGCGTCAGCTCGTCGCGTTCGGTCCGGGCCCGGCCGTCCATCCACGAGATAATGGGCGTCAGCGGCCGACCGTCACCGTCCAGCAGCACCGTCGCGGCCGCCTGCGTGGACAAGCCGATGCCGCGGACCACGGCGTGCGCGGGCGCTGCGGCCAGGGCGGCCCGCACCGCCTCGATGACAGCCCGCTGCAGTTCGTCCGGATCCTGCTCATACCAGCCCGGCCGTGGTGAATGCAGCCCATAGCCCGCCGCGTGGGCTGACAGCGGCCGCCCATCACGCGGCAGCAGCAGCGCCTTGATCGCTGTCGTACCCACGTCGATGCCCAGCACCGCGTCCATCGTCGCTCCCGCCTCACTCAGAGCAGATCCCGCGCGTCGGCCACGATCTGGGCATCGATCTTCAGCACATCCGCCACCGCCAGCAGCAGGTTCGCCTGATCGCCCCGCACCATCACCTGGTGATGCGACCCGCCCGCGTGACTCCACTCCGACAGGAACACGTCCAGGTCCGCCGCCGGCTCAAACTTGAAGTGCGGATGGCGCACGTGCTCGAACGGCCCCCATTCCGCCACCACGCCGGCCGCGATCACCAGGCGGAACTTCGCCTCCGCCGCGATCGCCAGCGACGCGATCGTCACCAGCCCCGGTTCGGGCGCGAACACCGGCGTGGCCGGCGCTTCCGGCGTCGGCGCCAGCGGGAACGGCCGGGGCACGAGCCGCGGCTTGTGACCCCCCTTGCGACTCAGCGAGGCCGTCGCGTAATTGCCCTCGCCCATGTGGGCCATCACCACCGCCTCGCCGGTGAAATCCATCGAGAACATCTCGACGAAGTCGGCCGGCCCCGCCACGCGCTGCATCGCGGCCGTCAGCGACGCGCAGCACACATCGCCCTCACCCGCGTAGCCGTAGCCGTCCGCCAGCAGCTTCGACGCCGCCAGAAACGGCAGCGTCGGAACCCGGCCATCTTCACTGATCGTCAGGAAATGGGCCGCCAGGGCATCAAGCTCGTCCTCGCGCATGATCGCTTCAAGAGCCAGACTCGTGCGCACCGCCGCCTCGTGCTGCGCGGCCGTGAGATCGTCACTGATGTCAAACGTCCGCTGGTTCTCGGCGATGCGATTGCCAATCGCCTTGGGATCGGCGGCAGCGGCCAGCTCCGCGATGCGCCGCGGCTCGACGGGCACGATCTCCGGGCCGATGCGCATCAGCAGCGCCGCCTCGTCCACGGCGAAGTCGCCCATCCCCGCCATCGGCCGCCCGATCAGCCCCGTGCGCATCTGCCGCAGCAGCGACCGCGCCTTCGCCGCCCGCGCCCAGTCGCAAAGGTTCGTGATCAGCAAATGGTCACGCCAGTGGCCGACGAGGATCGGCGGTTTCATGCCGCCCCGCGCCAGCACATTCGCCAGGTCCTGAATCCCATGCACGCCGTGGTTGCGCGTCAGGAAACCTTCGTCTTCAAGATTGTGCGGATCGGCATCGGGCTGCGTGTCCAGCAGAACCACCGGCAGCGGCGTCTCCAGCAGCGCGCTGGCGCTGATCAGGCTCGGCGCATAAGTCAGGCAGACCACCACCACGCCGTCGCACCGCTCCGCGTGAAAGCTGCGCACCGCCGCGTCCACCTGCTGCCGCGTGTTGCACACGCCGGGATACACCACTTCCGCCCAGTCCCACGACGCCGCCAGCTTGCGGGCGAACGCATCCTGCGTCTGCCGCGTCGTCGGCCCGCCGCGCTCGTACAACAGCGGCATGAGGCCCAGCAGACCGAGCTTCACCTTCTGACCGCTCTTTTCGCCGCTCTTACTCCCGCTCCTGCCCTCTTGCGGCCGCCCGGACAGTTTCATTGTTGACTTCTTCTTAGACATGGACCGACTCCCGCTTCGACACGCTCACACCCAGAACCCGCTCGGCATTGTGGCAGAACACGTCGGCCACGTCGTCGCGGCTCAGCCCGCACGACTCGGCCGCGCGGCGGAACGAATCGATCTGCTGATACAGGAAGAAGGTGTAATTCTCATCGCCCGCCGGCGTCCTGCGCACCCGCCGGTCCTCCCAGTCAGCCTCGTAGATCACGTTCACGTATTCCCCGCCCTCATCCAGCCGCTTGCCGCGAAACGCCAGAATCGGCAGGTCCGAGCCGTAGAGAATCCGCTTCGGACCCGCCGCCTTGATCAGCGTCCGCATGATCGGCTCGCATTCGTTGGCCGAGAAATCCCACAGCAGGTTCTCGCACTGGCCGATGCGTTTCACCGCGTCGTGCCCGTCGGGCGTGTCCGTGTACGCCCGGCCGATGTGCGCCACGATCACCTTCACCCGCGGGTATTTGCGGTTGATCGTCTCAAGCTGCGTGAGGTTGAACTCGTCGGCGATCCGCCGATCACCGCGCGGCACGTGCAGCATCACGATCAGGCCATGATGATCCGCCCACTCCAGGTGCGACTCCGGCAGCATGTCGAAAATTTTCACGTCCGCCACGGGGATCTTGTGCGGCATCGTCGGGTAGGGCTTGAGCCCCGCGAAGCGGCCGGCCGCGAACTTCTTCTCCAGCTCCGCTGCCGACCAGTACGGATTTTCCAGCAGCAGACCCCACAGCCGATCGGCTGGATACCGCGTCATGGTCTCGGCCACGTAGGCGTTGTCCGGCTCGATGCACGGCGGATGCGGCGAGCCGAACACGCACACCCGCACGTCCTTGCCCGGCAGCATCTTGATCTGCCAGTCGAAATATTCGTGGGCCCGAAAACTGCGCCCATTGGTCACCCGACCGGCCCAGTCCAGCCTGGCGCCGGGCACGGGATCCGACAGGCCGATGTGGCCGTGGATGTCGATGATGCGCTGCGGCAGAAAATCCCGCAGCCGCTGCTCATAGAACGGCATGTCCACGTCGAAATAGTGTGGGTCGGGCGTCAGGAAACCGCGGCGAAGATCGTGAATGCTCATGGCTGCTCACCTGCTTGCTTACCTGCTCGTAAACCGCCTCATGGGCGGGGTATCTCCATCCATCGCCCGGCCTCACCGCTCTGCTGGGCCGCATGCATGATCGCCTGCACCGCGAGCGCGTCATCGATGCCCGGACTCGTCGGCGTGTCCTCGACGATCGCCCGCAGGAACGCGGCCAGGCACTCGACATGCGCCCGGTCCCATCCGATGGCGAACTTCGGCCCCGGCAGCCGGGCCTTGGGATAACGCTGCACGCACTCGATGCGCTTGAAACCGCGATCGCCGCCGTACGCAGCCTCGGCCGGCGTGTTGTCGTACACCTCCAGCCAGTTCGGGTCCATCAGGTTGAAGCGCATCGCCCCGCGCGAGCCGTGCAGCTCGAAACGCAGTTCGTCCTGCGCCCCGGTCGCCAGCCGGCTGGCTTCCACTGTGCCCGTCGCACCCTCGGCCGTCTTGAGCATCAGGTATGCGATGTCATCCACTTCGACCTTCGCCCTGCCGCCGCCAGCCGTCGGCCGCTCACCGATCAGCGTGGGCAGGTCGGCGAACACTTGCTCGAACGGCCCGACCAGGTGCAGCAGCAGATCGAGCACGTGGCTGCCCAGGTCACCCAGCGCCCCCGCGCCGCTGCGCGACATATCCATCCGCCAGCTCATCGGGCGATTGGGATCGACGTACCCCGCGTGCAGGTAGACCGCGCGAAACCCCAGCAGCCGGCCCAGAAACCCTGCTTCCACAAGCTGGCGGGCGCGGATCGTCGCCGGCAGGTAGCGATACTGACACACAAGCTGGAACCTGCCGCGTGCCGCGCGGGCCGCCGCCGCGATCGTCAAGGCTTCGTCGAGCGTGCGCGCCAGCGGCTTGTCGCAGTACACGTGCTTGCCCGCCGCCAGCGCCGCCGCCGCCTGCTGCGCGTGCATGTCGTTGGGCGTGCAGACATGAATCACGTGCACATCATCGCGCGCGATCAGCTTGCGCCAGTC
>CAZUUQ010000014.1:27856-34450 GCA_964622625.1 uncultured Phycisphaeraceae bacterium
CGCTCCACCTCGCCGATCGACTCGTCAATGATGTCCATGCACTTGTGGGCCGTCGCCTCGTTCATCACGATCGGCGGGCTCATCCGCAGAATGTGCCCCGCGGGAATCCACGCCAGACCCTTGCCGAACGCCCGCTGATAAATCAGCCTGCCCGCTTCGTCGAACGGCTCCTTGGTGGTCCGGTCCTTGACCAGTTCCACGCCCATCAGGCAGCCCTTGACGCGCACGTCGCCGATGATGGGGTGCTCCTGCTTCATCTTCGCCAGCCGCGCGGCAAAGAGCGACTCCAGCCGGGCCGCGTTCTCCAGCAGACCCTCCTGCTCGATCGCCTCGATCGACGCCAGCGCCGCCGCGCACGCCATCGGGTTGCCGCCGTAACTGGTCGACGCCGAGATCGACTCGATCGCATCGCCGAACGGCTCGCGGGCCATCATCGCCGTCACCGGAAAACCGTTGCCGAACCCCTTGCCGATCGTCACCACGTCCGGCAACACGTCCCAGTGCTCCATCGCCAGGAACTTCCCTGTGCGTCCCATGCTCGTGAGCACCTCGTCGGCAAACAGCAGGATGCCGCGCTGATCGCACCACCGCCGCAGTTTCGGGAAGAAATTATCCGGCGGAAAGACTGAACCCGCCCAGCCCTGGATCGGCTCGAGCACGATCGCCGCCACCCGTCCCACCGTCGCCTCGACGATGAACTCATCGTAGAAGCGGATGTATGCGTCGGTGTCGATCGTGCCGTCCGCCTTCTTGAACAGCGGGCGATACGGATCGGGCCGCGGTACAAGATAAAAGCCCGGCGAGCGCGACGGCCCGCTGCTGGCGTTCATCCGCGCCAGGCTGACGGCATGGCCCGACTTGCCGTGGAAGTCGCGGTAGCACGAAAGAAACTCACTCTTGCCCGTGGCCGCGCGGCACAGACGGATGCCCGCCTCCACCGCCGTCGTGCCCGAGTCATAAAGCTGGCCCACCTTCAGATCGCCCGGCAGAATATCCGCCAGCTTCTCCAGCAGCTTCATCTTGATCGGCGTGGTGAAGTCGTGGCAGTTCATCAGCGTCCGCGCGTGGTGAGCCACCGCCTCGGACACCTTCGGATGACAGTGCCCCAGCGTCGTCACGTAAATGCCCGACGAAAAGTCGAGATACACGTTGCCGTCCACGTCGGTGAGCGTGACGCCGTGGCCTTTCTCGAAGCACACCGGAAAGAGCTTCACCTGCCCGGAGTAGCCCTTCATCACCTTCGCTGCCCGCGCGTGCATGGCCCGCGACTTGGGGCCGGGCAGGTCGGGCGTCATGAGGCGCGGCAATTGCGCCAGGTCCACGTCGGCCCAGGCGATGTCAATGTGGTCGGCAGTGGCGGTCATGATGGGTCTCCCTCAAAACAGACTTACGCAGTCACCTTGCTGCATCGGGCCGCGAGCTGCGTCTTCTGGTCCTTCAGCCAGTCGGCGAAGTCCGGGCGGGTCGTCACCGGCTCGTTGCACAGTTCCAGCAGTTCGTTGAGCACGCGGGCCGCGTCCGTGCCGGGATGGGCGTCGGCAATTTTTCGCGCCACGCTCAGCCATGGCCCGCACTTCGCATGGGCCTCGGCCAGCTTGTCAGCCAGGTCGAGCACCCTGGCCGGCTCCTTCATGTCGCCGATCAGCCCCGCCCAGGCAGACCACGAGCCATAGGCCTTGGCCAACTGGTCCAGATGCTTCATGGCCGTGTTGAACTGGCCCGCCAGCTCGCGGTCGAACTTCCTGCCGAACGCGCCGTGCTCCACGTCGTAGCGCTTCTGGGCGCGATGGTCCTCGCGGTGCAGGTCGCGCTGCCTGGGATCGCGGAAATCGGGGATGTCGTAGGGCTGGCCGTTCTCCTGCGACGAGCGGTAGCCGAGGATGCCCTGGATGGTGCAGTCGGCCGCGGTGTAAATGTCGAACGGCGCCGGCTCGCCCGTGTGGATCTGCCGCGCGAAGTAATACAGCACCCAGAAGTCGCCCCCGCCGTGCCCCGTCCGCCGCGCCAGCTCAGCCAGGGCCGGGTCGGGCCAGTCGGCCTTCACCTCGAACTTGGCCGTCTCCCCGCCGCCGCCCAGCCGCAGTTTCAGCGCGTTCCACTGCGATTCCGACGAACCCTTGGTGCCCCAAAGGCGCTGGATGTTCGTGTCGTCGGTCATCGCCCCCATCAGGTTGCGCACCAGCCCGTGGTTGGACATCTTGATCAGCGACGGACACGGAATGCCCCACTTGCCGGCCGGGTCGCGCATCACATAGCCCGGCAGGTTCTGCTCCGACCGCAATGACACCACCCGCGTCGGCCTCAGACCCGTGATGATCATGATCGGGCCCAGCGAATGCGTGTTGTAATAGTGGCCGTTGATCCAGCTCCGCCAGTGGTGCACCTGCCAGCCCGGCTCGATCGGCACGCCGTCGATGTAGGTGTACTGCAGCGAACGGATCTCGTGGATGTATGAATACTCGCCGTACATCAGCTCGCCGAACAACCCCTGCCGCCATTTCGCCGCCAGCCACATGTTCGGCGCGCTGAATGGATAGTTCTCCGCCAGGTTGTAGACCTTGCCGCTTTTCTCCACCGCCTCGACCAGCCGCACGCCCTCGGCCAGCGTGTGGAAGCTCGTGACCTCGCTGAGTACGTGCTTGCCCGCCGCCAAGGCCGCGATCGCGTCGTCGGCATGGTTGGGGCAGAACGTCGCCAGCAGCACGGCATCGAAGTCCCACGACAGGAACTCGGCCGCGTCCTCGGTTACGCGGGCGTCGGGCTGCTGCTGCTTGAAGTTGGTGCGCATGTGGGCGTTGAAGTCGCAGCCGGCCACCACGTCGATGTTCAGGGCCGCGCACGTCTTGTAGAAGTTCATGCCCCGCCCCAGGCCCCAGATGCCCAGGCGGATGCGCCTGCCGCTGTCGAGCACCGGATCGTGGTGCTGCGCGGCCCGTGATGTGTCAGATGCTGCCATGGAAAGCGTCCGTGTCAGTTCAACCTCTGTGCGCCGATCAGTCCTTCAACCCATGCGCCGCCATCGCCGTGTCCACGCCCTTGCCGTGCCGCACCACGTCCACCAGGGCCCGCTGAAACGCCGCCGCCTGGGGCCAACTGAACGCGTTGCGGCCGAACACCACGCCGCCGGCCCCGTCATCGATCTCCCGCCGCGCCAGGGCCAGGGCGTCGCGCATTGTCTTCTTCTTCGACGCGCCCAGCGCCCACACCGGCACGGGACAGCCGCCCGCGACCTGCCCGAAATCCTCGGTGTGGAACGTCTTGACCGCGTCCGCCCCCAGCTCGGCGAGAATGCGCACGCCGATCTTCACTTCCTCGAAAAGCTCGCGGCCCCGCACGTGCTCGCCCCTGGCTGGAAAATACTCGCCGATCACCGGCAGGCCGATCTTCCGCGCCCCGGCCGCCAGGCGGCTGAAGACCTTCACGTTCCGCGCGTCACACCGCTCGCTGCCGGATTGCAGCGACAGGCTGATGAGCACCGCGTCGGCCCCGGCGGCCGCGGCTTCGCCGGCCGTCATCGCCGCCACCGTCTCCGCCTGCGTGTAGTTCCACGAAAAGCAGTACGTCGTCGCCCAGTTCAGCCGCACGATCGCCGCCGGCGATCCCTTGCGACCGAACACGTCCACGCAGTGCCCGAGCATCCCCGGCGACAGCAGAATCGCGTCCACCGACGGATCAATCCCCCGCGCCACCTTCGGCCCATCCTCCAGGTGCGCGATCGGTCCGTCGAACTCGCCGTGGTCGATCGCCACCACCACCGTCGGACCCTGGGCCGTCAGTCTGCCGTATCGAATCGCCTGACCCGTCACTGTTGTTCCTTTCAACATGAAATCACGAAGCCGTCCGCGACACGTCGCGGCTAATCGATCGAACAAACCCCTTCATCCGCGATCACCACACGCACGCCCAGATCGCGCAGGCGGTCGATCTCCGCGCGGGCCGTGTCGTCCAGCTCGCCGGCCGTGATCAGCGTGTGTACGCCCCTTGCCGGCAGATAGGCGCTCAAGGCGTTGCGCCCCAGCTTCGAACCATCCGCCAGAACCACCACCTGCTCAGCATGCTCCGCCATCAGCCGGGCGCTGGCAGCCGCCTCCGCGCCGGCCGCCTGAGCGCCGCGCTCGACCGTCAACCCATCCGCCCCCAGCAGCGCCAGCCGCGCATGAATGCCCTCAAGCTGCTGCCGCACCGTCGGACCGGTAAAGGCCATGCTGTGACGGCTCAATACCCCGCCCAGCAGCACGACCTCGATCGCAGCCGCCGCTTTGAGCGCTTCAACCACCGGAATCGAATTGGTCACCACCGTGAGTCCCGGCACGTCGGCGAGTCGGCGTGCGGTCAGGTAAGGCGTCGAGCCGCTGTCGAGGATGATGCTGTCCCCCGGCAGGATCAGCCCCGCCGCCGCCCGGCCGATGGCCTCCTTCTGCGCCCGAGCCAGCCCCAGGCGATCGGCAAACGGCAGATCGTCCGCCGCCACCGCCCCGCCGTGCGTGCGGACCACCCGCCCCGCCTGCTCCAGTTGCCTCAGATCGCGACGTATCGTCACCGCCGAAACACCCAGCCGCGCCGCCAGTTCCGTGACCGTCAGCCGCTGGCCGGACGCGACCAGCGCCTCAATGGCATCGAGCCGCCGCTCGCTGATCCCGCCGGTATGTGCCGCCACGCCGCTCATGATCGAAACGATCATATAACGATCAATATGAAAATCAAGACGATCATTTCCGCCACCTTGGGCGAAATATTGCCATGAATCAACATGAAGCAGTCTTGACGCCAAGTTTGTTAGGTATAAGATAGGTATATGGCCGGGCGAGCCGGACCGATGGAGGTAGCGCCATGTTGAGCCTGCACCTGATCGAACGGCACTTCCGCCAGCAGCGCCTTGAGCAGCTTTTCGACGAACTGCTGGGCGAGGCGCGAGCGGCCGGCCTGCCCCTGAAGCTCCGCCTGCTCCAGTCGCCGGCCGCCCTGGTGGGTCTCGCGCTGCGCCGCCTCGCGGAGCTGACCTATGGCCCATCGGACCTGAGCCGCGACATGGTCGACCTGCTGCTGGCCGCCCAGGCACCCGACGGCAGCTTTGATCACGATCCCCTGGCCACCGCCGCCGCGGCCGCCGCCTTCGCCGCCATGGATCAGCAGTGGCACGCAGCCCTGCCGCAACGCGCAGCCGCCGCCCGCGAGCAGGCCGTCGCCGCCCTCGCCGCCATGCAGGCTGACGACAGCCTGTTCCACTACTCGGCCGACCGCACCACCGCCCAGCGCCGGCTCGTCGCGGCCGCCATCCTCTGGCTGCTGGCGGGCGACCCGCTGTCCGCAACCGTCATCCGTCACAGCGACCTGTGTACTTATTTCGAAGAGCGCCTCGACGATCTGCCGGCCGAAGTCCGCGCCCTGGTCCTGCCCGCCCTGCGCCCCCGCACCGTCACGCGCCATGCCCATACCACAGCCGCGTGACCGTAGCCCGGCCATCATGACTCAGACGTGCGAGCCAGCATTGCCGGCAAGTCGCCGATGCATCCGATGCGCTGAGCCAGCGGCGGCAAAGGGCGACCATCTCCACCATCCAGGTCAATCCACACCGATCTGATTCCCACGGCCGCGGCACCGGCAATATCAGCCTCGAGACTGTTGCCCACCATCAGCACCGCATGGGCGGGCAGGTCGAGTCGCTCCAGCACATGCGCAAAGACGCGGCCATCAGGCTTGCCAATGTCGAGGTCGCCCGACATCACCACGCACTCGAAGACATCGCTCAAGCCGGCGGTGCGAAGTTTGTCCCTTTGGATCGACGCGATGCCATTGGTCAGCACGGCCAGTCGATACCGCATGCGCAAGCCTGCCAGCATGGCGGGCACTTCCGCGAAAGGTCGATACGTGCGGCGTCGGGCGGGCATGAGTGCCGCGCGCAGTTCATCGGCAACCGTATCATCACGAATGCCCTGAAGTGCCAAGGCGTCGCGCCAAGCGGCGAGTTGATACGCCGCAGTCCAATCGCGTAGTGCGTCAGATACCGGGTTGCCACCATCAAACGGTCCTGTCATCGCTTCCCATGATCCGACGCCGATGCGCACGGCCCACTCCCGGAACGGGCTGGCGCCGAAGCGCTCACGCGCGATGCGCCGTACGTCGCGCTGCAATACAGCGGCATCAACAGGATGCTGCCCGGCACAGGCGTTGCACACCTCGTCGAAAGCTTCATCAACCGCGGCACGCTCCGGCATCAGCGTGTCATCGAGATCGAATATGACGGCCTGAAGCTGCATGGCGGCGATTGTATCCCGCGCCGCGATGATGCTGACTTGCTCGCGAACCCTACAGTTCGCGCCGCACGGCCGCGGCGACGGCGCGGGCGAGCAGGCGCGAGCCGGCCTCGGTGAAATGCACGCCGTCGGGCGTCAACAGGCTCTCGCCGGCCTCGCCCTTCGCCGCCTCCCGCGCCAAGGCGTCGGCCATCGCGCCATACAGATCGTTAAGCCCCGTGTTGGTCCGCTGCGCCGCGTCGCGCAGGATCACGTTGTAGCGAAGCACATCGGCTTCCAGGCGGATCACCGGCTTGACGGCATTGTGGGCCGCCTCGTTGATCGGCGTGGTCGTCGCCAG
>CAZUUQ010000014.1:34550-38793 GCA_964622625.1 uncultured Phycisphaeraceae bacterium
CCAGCAGGTCGCGCACGAACGGTTCGTAGCGGATGCGCGTCGAATCACCGATCAGCAGCACACGTTTCATGTCCCCTCGTCGCTCACCGAATGATCCGCGCGCCGCCGCCGCCGACCACGCGCTGCAACTCCTCCAGCGTGATCTGGCTGGTGTCGCCGCGCGTCGTCTGCAGCAGCGCCCCGTGACATGTGCCGTAGTTCACCGCCTGCTGCGGGTCCATGCCGCTCAGGAACGCATACGCGAACCCGCTGGCGAACCCGTCGCCCCCGCCCACGCGGTCCTCGATGATCAGCCGCTCGAACGAAGGCCCCTGATAGAACGTATCCGTCTCGGCCCAGTACAGGATGGCCGACCAGTTGTTCTCGCTGGCGCTGACCACTTCGCGCAGCGTCGTCCCGATCACCTTGAGATTGGGGTGATCCTTCGCCACGCGGCGGACCATCTTCTTGTACGACTCGATGGGCAGCGCTTCGAGGTTGGCGTCCGCGCCTTCCACCTCATACCCCAGCACCTTCTGGAAGTCCTCCTCGTTGCCGATCAGGCAGTCGATGTACTGCACCAGCGGCCGCGTCGTCTCGATCGCCTGTTTGCTGGACCAGAGCTTCGAGCGGAAGTTCAGATCGTAGCTGACGATCGTGCCGGCCTCGTGGGCGGCTTTGAGTGCTTCGGGCGCGACCTTCCGCGTCGTCTCGCTCAGACAGGTGAAGATGCCGCCGGTGTGCAGCCAGCGCACGCCGCGCCCCTTGAAGAGCTTGCTCCAGTCGACGTCACCGGGCTTCATCTTCGACGTGGCCGAGTGCCCGCGGTCGTACATCGTCACGCTCGCCCGCGGGCCGACACCCACTTCCGTGAAGTTCAGGCCGATGCGGACCTCGCGCCCCACGCCGTCGTACTTTCTCGTCACCACGGCCGAGGTGTCCACGCCGACAGCCCGCGCGTGGTTGAGGATGAGTCTGCCCACCGGGTTGTCCACCAGTCCCCCCACCCATCCCGTCCGCAGGCCCAGGCGGGCCAGGGCGTAGGCCACGTTGTACTCACCGCCGCCCACCCACACTTCGAGCATATTTGCGAACTCGATCCGCCCCGCGCCCGGCGGGCTGAGCCGCACCATGCATTCGCCCAGCGACACCAGATCGAGTTCACACTGGTCAGCCTTCTTGATTTTCAGCGCCATGGCTCTAGCTTCACTCCGCGGCTGGGGGGACGTATGCTCGCGCGGCCGGTTGCGCGCGGGTCAAACAGGCCGGCCGAACGGGAGGGAGCGGCATTCTCGCCCCGGCCCCGGAGGGTGTCAAAGACAACGCCAACGGATCTGGGCCTCGCCAATGACCAACAGCAGCACCATAGCACGCACGACCGCAACCACGCCCTGGCGGCCCGGCATGTCCGCCACTTCCGCCGGCCGCTTCGCCGGGTATCGCGGGCTGCGCCAGCCGGGCAACGGCTTTCTCTGCTGGTCGGCCGAGGGCAAGCGCCTGATCCTGCACGGCCACGACGACCAGCATGGCTCGACGCTGTTCGAGCTGCTGCCGCCGACGGGCGCCGGCGGCGCGGCCAGCCTCGGCCTGCGCGAAACCGTTGACTGGACCACGCAGCAGTTCGACCTGCTGGATCTGAGCAAGCACGACCCCGCGCGCCAGCACGTGGGCCGAATGGTGCACTCGCTGCTGTTTCCCGGCATGGTCCTCGACTGGCAGCGCGACGCGCTCGCGTGGTGGAGCACCGAACTGGCCGGCAGCTCGATCCTTTACCCCACCGCGGCCGGCCCGCGCCTCGTCGGCCCGCGCGAGTGTCACCCGCCCACGTTCGACGCACGCGGCGAGGCAGCCTTCACCGAGCCGTGGATGCTGCTGTGGACTCGCCGCGAGCACGACATCCCCCTGCTGCTGATCTTCGAGAATCCCCCCATCGCCGTGGAAACTGTGTCGCGCTGGCAGAAGCTGCAGTTCGACGGCCCCGCCGGCCGGGTGGTCGTCTGCCCCTTCGCAGGCTGCGACCGCTTCGATCAGCCGATGCTGCGCAAGCTCGCATCGCAGTTCGGCCAGACCGAGCGCGACCGCATCGCCCTGTGGATGCGCCTGGCCCTGGCGATCCCCATTGCCTGTGAGGAATCGATCCACGTCGATCGCGAGCACAACCGCATCGATGTGGTGCAACGCTTCACGTACCTCACGCGCGACGACCGCTTCGGCAACCAGCCCCTGAAGCTCGCCCCACTGTCGCCGCTGCTGGCCGGCGCGTGGCAGGCGCAGCAGCGCGGCCGCGACGGCAACGTCGACCTGGGCCTGCGCATCGAAGGACAGGACCACGGCCGCGTGATCGACACCGGCATCCCCACGCTCTTCGGCCCCCACGTTGCCGTCGAGGGCGACGAAATCCGCTTCAGCATCCCCCGATCGGCCGGCATGACGCACACCATCGCACCCGTCCACGTGGTCGGCGATCCCTCATGCGAGCCACTCAAGCAGCGCCTTGATGCTGAGCTCGCCCAGCCCACGCTCACCTTCGGCGGCGACAACACCTACGATCCCGACAACATCCAGGACATCCTGCACAACCTGCGCGTGCTCGCCTGGTCGACGTGGGCCATCGACGCGCCGATGCGCGGGCCGCGCTTCGCCAACCTCGCCCGCGATCTGCGCGGCTTCGACCCGTCGCACTACACCCACGAAACCGAGCCGGTCACCGGCCTGTCCTACCGCTGGGAGCGGCACATCTGGGGCGGCGGGGCCATTCCCATCGACCTCGAGTGGTACAACGGCATGCAGCTCGCCGGACTGTGGTGCGGCATCTACTTCGCCCCCGACGACGCCACGCGGCAATCACTGCTGCAAACCATCCGCGCCCAGTGGCCGCTGGTCAAAGACATCCTTCGCTACTTCGAGATCTTCCACGACTGGGCCACCGGCCTGACGTTCACCGCCCTGACGCGCAAGTGCCTCTGGTTCGACGGCCTGAACTTCGCGTGGCACGGCCAGGCCGGCGCAGCCAGACTCGCGCGCCTGCTGGGCGACGACGAGACGGCCGACCGGGCTGAGTACCTGGCCGCCCGCTCGAGCATCGGCCGGGCCGCGGCGTGGTTCATGCTCGATTACGCTCTCGATCACCATGCCGTGCCGGCCGTGCCCACCCGCGCCCATGCCGGCACCTGCCAGGCCCCGCTGACCGATCCCCGCGCCCAGCTCATCGTCGGCGGATTCCTCGAACGCCGCGGCATGGTGCTCTGCTCGCGCTTCGGAGCCGGCGACGCCATCGGCTACCTCGTGCCCGAGCAGTTCATCATGCACCTCGAGCAGCCGGCCGTCCTCGACCAGCTTCGCCGCGGCCAGTACGAAGGCCTCGACGTCGACGTGCCCGACTGGGCCACGCTCCACAACCGCGGCCCCGACGGCAGCCCCGGCAAACACAAGCACCACCTCTACGCCTCGCACACGCACTTTTACCATCTCGACCCGCAGCTCTTCGTGCGCTGCCTGCTGCTGCGCGAGCCGCTGGAGAAGCTGCTCAACTACACCGCCGACCTGTCCGGCCCGGTGCTGACGTGCCTGCTGACCGCCGCCGCCCCGCAGGTGCTGGTCCCCACCGACGCGACCTTCCGCGGCATCGAGTGGGATGCTGCCCAGCGCGTGCTCAGCCTCGATGTCGAGGTGCAGGCAATGGGTCGTGAAGTGAGGGTGCGCGATGTGGACCGGCCTCGGACCGTATGCGGCGCGGACGGCTGGCGCCACGACGCCGCTCGGCGCGTGCTGCATCTGCCGCTGTCAGGCAACAGCGAGCGCGTGCGGGTCACCTGGCACGTGTCGTGATGCGAGCGGGCCGCGCGGACCGTCAGTTGTCCTGCGGCTCTTCGTCCTTACCAGCGCCGGCGGCGCGGACGATCTCCGCAAGCCGGTGGCGCTCGTGGGCTGACAGCTCCGGGCCGACGACGTCCATCAGCGCCAGCAGCGTCTGCTCGGCCGAGCCCTCGAAGAAGGTGTTGACGATGCGGCGCAGCACCGCCCGTCCCGCCTGCCGCCTTGCCCGCAGCGGCTGGTAGAGATACTTCATGCCCACCTTGCGGTGCTTGAGGTGTCCCTTGTCTTCGAGAATGCGCAGCAGGGCCCGCACGGCCGAGTAACTCGGCGGGTCGGGCAGGGCTTCGAGCACCTCGCCCACCGACGTCGTTCCACGCGCATAGATGATGTCCATGATCTGGCGCTCCCGGCGCGTCAGATCATCAGGAGCCGGCTTTGCCATGGCCGT
>CAZUUQ010000014.1:38893-40933 GCA_964622625.1 uncultured Phycisphaeraceae bacterium
CCGGCCTGCCGCAACCCCACCCAGCCCCACAATAATTTTGCACCCTATCAGCTAATTTTTCATTGACGCCCCCGCCGGTCTGGTTCATAATCGACTTACCGGGTGTTTTCTGCCGATCGCATGCAGCCGCCCGGGTCCGTGGAGGCGTCGGCCAGTCGGGGTAAGCCGGGTGTCAGCCCGAATCATTCATGAACCGCGGAGGCCGCCGAGAACGCAGAGAGAATCAGGCGACAGAGTGCATGTTGGGGGGCAAGACAACAAAGCAGACGGTTCGCAGCGTCAATGCGTCCATATGACTTTAACTTGTTGTCGTGTCTTGATCTCTGTGAACTCTGCGCCCTCTGCGGTGAATGATCCGGGTATGCCGGGGTGTAGCCGGGAGGCATCTCCCTTTGAGACGTGCCGGCTCGGGCATCGGCAGCCGCCACCGTTCGCGAACGTTCACGCATTTGCAGGAGCCGGGGCATGGTGCGATTGGCCATCGACGATGGGCGGATGCTGATTGACGGGAACGCCGCGCCGGGCGGGTCATCGGACAGCGGGCAACCGGACAGCGAACAAACCTTCGTCGGCCTCGAAGCCCTCGAGCCGCGCCTGCTGCTCAGTGCAGCCGCACTGATGCCGGCCCCGACGTTGGAGAGCTTCGCCGACCTGTCACCGCTCCACGCCCAGCACGCCAGCCCGTGGGACCACCCCGCCGCCCTCGCAGCCGATACCGCCGCCGCCGACTCCCTGTCCGCCGACATAGGCAGCGCCAGCGGTCAGAGTACGGGGGCGGAGCTGGCGTGGGCGACGTATCTGGGCGGCAGCGGCGACGACTACGGCAACAGCGTCGCCGTGGACGCGGCCGGCAATGTCTATGTTACGGGTACCACGTCCTCGGCCGGCTGGATAACAGGCGGATTCGATACAACGCTTGACAGTTCCCCCGACGCCTTCGTCGCCAAGTTCAGCCCCACGGGCGAGCACCTCTGGTCCACCTATCTGGGAGCAGGCGGCTCGGATGCCGGCCGCGGCATTGCGGTCGACTCTGACGGCAATGTGATCGTGACGGGCCGGAAAAGCAGCCGGGATTTTCCCGGAACGGATGCGCACGCTCAGGGCATATATGTAGCCAAGCTGACGAGCGAGGGTGAACTGCTCTGGGCCACCTCCCTTGGCGGAAGCAGCGGCGACACGGGGCGGGCTGTGGCTGTGGACTCCTTGGGCAATATCCTGGTCACGGGCGACACTACCGCTTCGGGCTGGGTATCCGGCGGATTCGATACCTCGTACAACGGCGGGCAGGACGCCTTCGTCGCCAAGCTCAGTTCCACGGGTGCGCATCTCTGGTCCACTTACCTGGGCGGCAGCGGCAGTGATGAAGGCCGCGGTATCGCCGTCGATGCAACCGGCCACGTCCTGGTCACGGGCGTCACAGCATCGGCCGGATGGACCGCAAATGGCTGGGACGCGACGCACAACGGCGGTTCCGACGCTTTTGCGATCAAGCTCGATGGCGACGGGAACCATCTCTGGTCCACCTATCTGGGCGGAAGCGGCGCCGATGTGGGTCACGGCATCGCCGTGGACAAGGCGGGCAATGCCGTCGTCACGGGCATGACGTTCTCGACAGACTGGGCCGCAAGCGGGTTTGACACGGACCACGGCGGTTTCGGCGACGGATTCATTGTTAAGTTGGCGCCCGATGGCGACCACCTCTGGTCCACGTATCTTGGCGGAACCGCCATCGACTACGGCACGGCCATCACTGTGGACGCGGCGGACAAGATTTTCGTGACCGGTCTCACGTTCGCGGATGGGTGGGTCTCGGGTGGACTGGCCACCACGCTCAACGGGCCTTGGGATGCCTTCGTGGTCAAACTGACGCCTGGCGGCGATCACCTCTGGTCCACGTACGTGGGCGGGAGCGACGGCGACTCCGGCACGGGTATTGCCGTGGACGCGGCCGGCGGCGTGCTCGTGACGGGTTTGACATACTCCACCGATCTGGTGACCGACGGCTTCGATGCCACGCACGACGGCGGACAGGACGTCTTC
>CAZUUQ010000015.1:0-23093 GCA_964622625.1 uncultured Phycisphaeraceae bacterium
CGGCACGTTGCGAAGGCTGCTGAGCCGACGCCGACGCCGAACACGGGAAAAGCCTCCGCGGACGCGCCGCCGTGATGAGCGGTCCTGCCCGAAGCGGTTTCGCACAAGCGAGATCGCATCGGCGAGGGACGGGCGGCCGGGAATCATCGCCACTGTTCGGCCCGCAACGGGCTGGATGGGAAGGCCCCGGTCATCGAGTTCGTCGAACTCGCCCAACGCTCTGAGCCGGAAGACCTGCCTGTCGGACCCGCGTGCGTCCTCGCGTTACGGGAGCACGAGGGTTCGGCCTGCTGCAAGCCCCGAAGCAGTTCCGCTCCCCCGTCATTCGGCCGCGATGCTGCGACAGGCAGCTTCGGCCCGTCTCCCCCCGCGACGCAAGGACGGTCTGGCTTTGGCCACCTGCGGGGCGGCCCTGCGCGCATCAGGGCGAGGAGACAGGCTGTGTCGAGATTGACCGCCGCTTTCGCTTCTTACGTTGTTGTTGTCATGTCAGGCATGTCGTGGAACACGTCAACCGCGCTTGCCGGCCCATATGCGCCGCCCGCGGGCATCGATGGCTCCACGGCCGTGGCACTGCATGACGAACGCATCGTCAACTGGGCTTCAGGCGTGGCTGAGCTGGTCCGTGGGCCGATGGACATCCGCAATCCGCAACTGGGGCTGGCGTCCTACGGCTCAGCGACCGACGTGCTCGGGCCGGCCGAGGGATACAGCTTCGGTGTCGTGAGCCTCGGCGACGGCGGCAGCATCACGCTCACGTTCCCCCGCCCGATCACGGACGGGCCGGGATACGACTTCGCCGTCTTCGAGAATGGCTTTTCTGAGACGTTTCTGGAGCTGGCGTTCGTCGAGGTCAGTTCCAACGGCAGTAATTTCGTCCGCTTCCCGGCCGTGAGCCTCACGCCCACGACATCGCAGATCGGCCCGTGGTCGACGCTGGATGCGACCAACCTACACAATCTGGCGGGCAAATATGGCCAGGGCTACGGCGTGCCGTTCGATCTTTCGCAACTGGACGGCCACTTCCCGCTGCTGGATATCCGCGCGGTGACACACGTGCGCCTCATCGACGTGGTCGGCTCGATTGACCCGCTGTACGCGACCCTTGACAGTCTGGGCAACGTCGTGAACGACCCGTTTCCAACAACCTTTCCCACCGGTGGCTTCGACCTTGACGCCGTGGCCGTGCTCAATCAGACGCTTACGCCTCCGGGTGACTTCAACAGTGATGGCATGGTCAATACCGAGGACATCAACGCGTTCATTCTGGCGCTGACCGATCCGCCAGGATACGCGGCCGCGTTTGCTGATATTTCAATCGCGGCCATCGACCCGAACAACTCCGGCCAGGTTGACACCGAGGACATCAACCATTTCATCACCCTGCTGACAAGCGGCGGTTCCGTCAGCGCGACGGCGGCGGTCATTCCGGAACCGGGCGGCACGATGCTGTGGATCACGGCTGTGGTGGCGATCACGCGGCGAGGCCGCCGGCGATGAAGCGACCGGCACTCTCTTCTCCCTGTTTATGTTGTCGTATCTGTGAAAGGTGCTCTCCCCATGATCCGAATCACACTCTCCCCGGTCATGCTTGTAGCAAGCCTCCTCGCGATGCTGTCGTCCCATAGCGGCTTCGCGGCCGTCGTGGTTGATTTTGAGGACGTGGACCTCTCCGCGGCCGAGTCGTACAGCGGCCAGTATCCGGTCGACGGCATCGGCGGCGACGGCCTGGTTGAAACATGGATCAGCCACGACGTGGCGTTCCAGGTTTTCTCCGACGGCGACTGGGGCTTCTGGCAGGGCTTCGCCGCCTCGCGGGCCACGGACACAACCACCCCCGGCTTCACCAACGCCTTCAGCGCCATCACCGGCACGGGCGTGGACGGTTCGGCCCAGTATGCCGTCGCCGACGCCAGCGGCTACGCGCAGGTGATCCTGCCGATCGCGACGACCGTCTATGGCGCGTACTTCACCAACACCACCTACGCCTACCTTTCGATGCTGCACGGCGACATGTTCGCCAAGGCATTCGGCGGTCCGGACGGCACGGACCCCGATTGGCTGCTGCTGACAATCACCGGCCACGACGCAGCGGGCGACGCGACGGGATCACTCACCGTCTATCTCGCGGACTACTCGCACCCGGACGGGGCGAACGTGCTGCTGGACGACTGGACCTGGGTGAACCTCCAGCCGTTGGGCGACGCGGTGGCGAGCCTGTCGTTCGCCATGGCATCAAGCGACGTCGGCCCCTGGGGCATGAACACGCCGGGATTTTTTGCCATTGACAACCTGATTGTGGCCGCGGCGCCTGAACCGGCGACAGCGGCAGTCCTGTTGCTGGGCGGGCTGGCACTGCTGCGTCGGCGCTGAGACTGGCTCGATGACCGCGCGGCCATGTGGTGTGATGGCGGAGGCGACTATTATGCACAGTAAGCAACACCAGCCAGGTCTCACGCTCATTGAATTGCTGGTGGTCATCGCGATCATTGGCGTGCTGGCCGGCCTGCTGGTGCCGGTGCTGGCCTCGGCGCGGGACTCGGCGGAAGCCGCGGCATGCGGCTCGAACCTGCGCGAGCTGGCCAAGGCCAACGTCGCCTTCGCCCAGGACAACGACCAGCATTATGTGCCCGGTGCGGCCGACTTTCTACGGAATCTCAATCGCTGGCACGGCCGCCGCGACAATGTGCATGAGCCGTTCGACCATACCAAAGGCCCGCTGGCGAGCTATCTCGGCGCTCAGGGGCTGGTGCAGCAATGTCCCAGGTACAGGCCCGACGCCACGGGCTTTGAAGTCGGCTGCGGCGGCTATGGCTACAACAATGAATACGTCGGCCGCAATCAGCCTGACAACGATCTGCGCGGAGGGCGCATCGACACGTTCCCCAGCCCGCGGCAGACGGTCATGTTCGCCGACGCCGCCATCGCGCGTCGGGAGGGCGGTGAGCCGATCGTCAGTGAATACTCCTTCGCCGAGCCGCCCTACTTCGCGATGGGAGCCGAGAGCTGGCCGACCACGCCATCGATTCACTTCCGCCACGGCGCCCGCGCCAACGCGGTGTACCTCGACGGCCACATCGAAAGCCATCCGATGAGCTTCACCCGCGCCAGCGTCTACGACGTGAGTGAAGACGAGTCACGCGGCCTGGGCATCGGCTACTTCGGGCCGCGGGACAATTCATGGTTCGACCGCAAGTGACACCGCGGCCCTCCCGCCTCAGTTCACCTCGTCCTGGGTGATCTGAAAGACGTAGCCGTAGTGCCAGCCGTCATCGCAGCGGCCGAGGCGGTACCCGGGGGTCTCCGCCATGCGCTGCTCCCAGTGGCGGGCTTCATCGGGATCGTGGAATGCGATCTGCCGCCATTCGCGTGGCTCGCCCAGTTCCCTGCGGTGCTGATTCGGAAAGTCGGTCAGGCCGGCGTACCACATGGTGATGGCCTCCCGAAAGGTGGTTGCCAACGACAACAGAAGATCATTAAAACTTTTGATCTACTGATTGTACCCCGGCGATCGACGGAAGACGTGCCTTTGCGGGCGAAATGAAGGCCCGCGGGTTGACGTGACAAGTAATTGATTGGAAATGTCTTACGGCTATGGTTCGTCTTCCTGGGCTGCGGGGTCCATCGCAGGGCCGACCAGCACCCACGTCAGCAGGTTCACCAGCACGGGTCGGGCGTTGGCCAGCTCATCGCCACCGCAGCAGCAGCACTCGCGTGGCAGTTCGGCCGTGGCGTTCAGGCCGTTGGGGGCATAGACCAGTGCGAGCCGTCCGTCCATATGCAACCCCAGCAGGTGCGGGTCGCCGCCGACTTTCTGCGCCCGCAACGCTTCGATGCTGTAGATACCTTCGAACAGCGGATGGTCGTCAGCCAGACGCATTAGAGGCATGTCGGGCCAAAGCTCCGCGACCAGATCACGAAAGCTGGCGTCGAATGCCGGATTGGTGCAGTTAGCTGACACGACAAGAAACCCGCCGGCCGCCAGGTAGTCCGCAAGCGTCTGTCGCTCCTCTTCGGTCAGCAGCAGAGCGCCATCGCCGGCCAGCACGGCAAAGGGATGACTGAACACAGCATCGTCGGTCAGTGCCACGTCAGCGAATGTGTCGGCCACATCAAGGCCCGCGCGCCGACGCGCGTCGATGAGAAAGCCCGGTGAGAAGCAATCGCCCGTCGTCACCAGCTCGCAGCGAAGCATGGCCACAACGATCGCAGGCGCCGCCGGCTGATGCGCCTCGCCCGTGTCGGATGCCTGATCATCACTGGCTGCAAGCGCGGTGGTGATGCACAACAGCATGCCCGCCAGGGTGCTGCACCACCATGCCGTCGGCTTACATGTCCTATTCATCGTCCACTGCCCCTGAACCGGCATCGCGCGGATTCTCCCATAGTGTCACTTGCGCCAGGCCGCGCAGATAAGCCGCCGCCGCCTCACGATACTGTAGCGGCACACGCGGCATCCGCACGTTCTCGGCAGGGATGGGCCCACGCGTGCCGCGATGCTGAAGGTCGATTGCCGTCCATGCAGCCGGCTCACCGGCTTCGACGACCGGAAAGGCATCGTGGGCACTTGACGCACTGCCCGCATCGGTCCCGCCAGCAATTGAACCACGCCCGCCCTCGAACTGTGTCAGGCGGCGCGACGCACTCAGTACCGGTTCTGTCGCCGACGGCCAGCCTGCGTGGGCGGCCGTCGTCGGTGCCTGCCCGCGACGCCCGACCGCCGTCACCAGCACACGCGTCCCGCCTTCGCCCATCAAGGCCTCAGGCAGCCGCATCGTCACGGCATACGCTTCGGGACCCGGTGGCGGGAACGTCCATTGATGCAGCGGCTGTAGCTGGCCATCGACTTCGCGCAGCATCACAGCGATGCGCTCAAGGCCCAGCTCATCCTGCACCGCGATTCGCAGCAGGCCCTTCACGTCGTCGGCGGTCATCGTGATCATCGGCATGTCCGACAGCAAACGGATCGGCACCGACACAGCCGGCACCATGGCGACGCCTTCGCCGCTGTGCGCTGTGACGCGCAGCCGGCCCGGCGTCTGCACCGTCTGACGAGCGATCAATTCCCGATCATGCACATCAGTCGACCACAGCGATACCCCGTCATCAGACGACCACGCGGCTGCGCCACCAGTCAGGGCCACGTCGACCTCGACACGGATCGTGACCACCGATCCCGGCCAAACGTCCAGTCCGCCGTGGCCAGGTTCAATCAGTCGGGCCGGCAGGTTCAATGCCCGCGGCGGCCGCACCTCAGCGGTGAGCCGCACGACGCGCGGCACAGGCAATGGCTGCAATCGCACCCACTGGCTGCGCGCGCCGCCTGCCTCAGCCCGAAGCCGCAGAGGGCCGCGTCCCGCGGACAGTTCGGCCGTGAATGTTGAAGCGGCACCGCCATTGGAGACGTACGCCATGGGCAGGCGTTGTGTTGTCTGCTCGGCACCTGTCCGCATGACGAGAACCACCGGATCCTTGGCTGCCGGGCCATGCACGCGTGCGACCACGCGCACACGGTCGGCCTCAAGCAGCGGTTGTGTCGCATCCGCGCGGTCAAGCTGAAGGTTCACCATCGTGCGGGCGTAAGGAGGCAGATCGGCCCACGGTTGCAGCAGCCGCGCCACAGCCGCCCCGGGCAGACGCGGTTGCCACAGGGACGCGAACAGCAGCAGCACCACCAGGGCCGCACACACGCGCCACGGCCAGCGTGATCGCATCACGGTCAGCAGTGCGGTCGGGTCGAGTTGCCGGGCCATGGACTCGCCGCGTTCAACAGCCAGGTCACGCAAGGCCGCACTGCCGGCAGTCGTCTTGCTGGTGCATGCCAGAGCCACCGCACTGCTGAGCGTTCCGTCGCGGCAATCGACCTGCCGCTCAACCCGCATCGCCAGCGCCCTCAGGTCGCGCACAGTCAATTCGCGCCCATGTCCGCGCCACACGGCCAGCAACAGCCCCGCCGCCGTCAAGGCCGTTGCCAGCATGAGTACCGCGGCAACGCACAACCCCCACTCCGCCAACGGCCGGGCCGCATCGAGCACGATCAGCAGGCACAGACTCACGAGCGTCGCGGCGACGGCCAGACCGGCGCGGCGCAGCAGACGCCTTCGCTGCTCGGCCAGGTGGACCGCTTCAAGCAGACGCTGGAGCATCGGGCTTTTGTCCCTCGGGCCGGTCATAAGTGGTGCTCTCCGGCACGGGTAACCCAGCCGATCCACGCCAGCAAAACCACAGCGGCCAACACCCAGCCGCGAAGCAGGCGCGGCAGCACGGTGTTGTCACCCGTCTGCACCGCCAGGCGATCCAGCCGGCGCGATACGTCCGCCCACGGGTTGGCGTCGGCAGCCAGTACCGTTCCGCCTGTGGCCTCGGCCAGAGCCGCCAATGCCTCCGGTCGGGCCGCGAGATCGAACTCCTCGATGTCAGGCTTCCGCGCCACGACGTGTCGGGCCGGGGCCGATGGCACTGTGAAGCGGTAAATACCAGGTTCTCCGGCGATGAACGAACCGGTGTAAGTCCGCACCGCACCTGCATCCTCGCCCGCGTGCGACGATGGCAGGACGATCAACCGTGACGTGTCGTCGGGCATCTGGACAGTCACAGGCATCGAATCCGAGAGCGGCGCCGCGGAGAGATCACGGCGCACCCGCACTTCGACGGCCCCTGTCTGCCCGACATGCATGACGGCCGGATCAACCTCCAGGCTGACTATGGCGCCGCCAAAATCACTGCCGTGGGCCAGATAACGCAACATACCGGCCCAGAAAGCCTCAAAGACCGCGGGCAAATGCGGACTGTCCGCCGGGCGGCGCATGCGCCATCGCCACAGATCGAAAGCCTCAAGGGCCATCACCCTGCCGCGTCCGAGGGGCATTTCAATCAGAGCGGGCCGGTTGTGGACATGCGCCAGCACCAGAGCGGTCGTCCGTGGCGACCCAATCATCCCCGTGGATCGCGCGGCGGGCATGGAGACGCCCGCATCAAAGCGTGCCACCATGCCGCCGAACCATGGATGCTGCCGCCCCGCCGCCGTCGGCCGCAGCAGTGCCACGTCTTGATATGCAGCGCCGGTGGGCGCGCCGGTCGCGGGGTACAGATCGCCAGACGCGCCTATGGCGTTATCAGCCTGGGCATCGAACCACAGCACCGCGAGCGTACCGGCTTCCACGCGCGAGCGCAACTGCTCGATGAGGCCCGCATCCAGCAGGTGTGTCGCGCCGCGGCCGAAAACCAGGACGTCCGCCTGGCTTTCGGTCAAGGCGCCCATCATGACCCGTGGCTGCTGATGGTCGTCACCGAGCAGCGTCAGTCGGCGCAGCACGATGTCCCGACGATTCCGCAGGGCCAGTGCGACAAACCGGCTGTCCCAATCAGGCTGGCACTGCACCCAGAGAACCCGCAACGGATGATCGACCGCTTCGACATACACACGCAGCGGCCCGCCGGCCAGCGACAGCCCGTGCTCGGCCGCATCCACCGCCAGTGGATGCTCTCCGGCTGCACTGAACGGCCCGATCGGTAGTTGCCACAATGTCTGATGCTCGCCTGCGAAGGCAAGTCGATGTTCACCTTCACCGCTGCCACCGCTTGTCACGCGCATGCGCACGATGTCGGGCGCAGTGCGGGTGCGTGTGGCACGGAACACGAGAACTCCCTGGCGGTCAACCTCGAGACGCGATGGCCATTCGACCAACTCCAGCCGCAGTCGCGGTGGACTGTCGGAGTTGCCCAGTGGCAATGCCCAGACGCGCGTGCCGCGCTGCCGGGCCGCTGCCGCGAGGCGGTCGAACTGGTCTACCTGCGTGTCGTGGCCGTCGGTAATCAGGACCATGGCATGGGGCGGTGCATCGGCCGCAGCGAGCCATGCTGACACGGCCGCATCCAACATGCTCGCGTCACCCGCGGCCGCAGCGACGGAGGTGTGCAGTTCTTCGGCGGACAGTGGGCCATACACGTGGCGATCGACGGCAAGCAGTTGAACCTGCGCCCGTTGACGTAGTGGCATGAGTTGTGCGAGCATGCCAGCAGCCGTGTGGGCACGGGATCGGCCGCCGATGTCGCCTGTGCGCATCGACGCCGACGTATCCACCACCACCGCCAGCCGCAGCGACCGAGCCTCTGATCCGGCCGTCAACTGCACCGGATTGGCCAGCAGCAACAGCAGCAATGCCAAAACGCCCGCGGCCGGTAGACGACGCACGAGATCACGTGGACCTACAAGGCGCATGGTGCGACTGTCGCACAGGATCAGCAACACGCCCGCAGCGGCCATGACCAGCCACAACCACGCGGGAACCAACGGAAGCCAGAATGTCGTTGTGGTCGGCATCATGGCTGGGCGCCTGCACGGGTTCCAGACGTGCCTCGCCGCCACGTGAGGATCACCTGCTCAATAGCCCATGCCAACCAGACCGCAATCAGCAGCATGGCGGTCAGCGGCAAGTTACGTTGCGAGGCTGTATCTGCGATTGTGTTGCCTGTCGGCATGTTGACGGTTGGCTCCTGCGCTGACGTCTGCAGATGCTCGGCCAGTGTCTGCACCAGCCATACGAATACGCCGCGCCGGCCCAGATCCGACGCGTCCCCACCGTCGTGGCCATGCAGCGACAGATCCAGCGCGAGTACGGCCACGCGCCCGCGTCCGAAAATCCGCTCGACCAGGGCCGGCTTGCCATCGGCCAATGCAAGATGAATCGTCGCGCCGTCACTCAACCTCACTTGATAGCGAGGCCGAACGACGACCTGCGCCAGGGCGGATGCCAGTTCCGGGGCGATCGCGGAACCAGGCGGGGGTGTCGGACTGACCTGGGGCCAGGGTGCGTCCGCAGACCTGGGGGCTGTGAGGTGTAGTGGCCAGAACTCATCCTTCCTCGCAGTCAGTCCATCACCGAAACCAGGTGTCACCAGTACACTTCCGCCGGCGGCAACGAAATCCACCACGGTGCTGTCGATCGCGGCTGCGTCCACGTCCGCCAGCCAGAGTTGGCTTGCCTCAGTCAGCGATGCGGCATCGACTGTGCCGGCACATGCACGGCGAATGTGCCATGGCCCGGCCTCGTCGCCCAGCGGCGCCAGCGCGCGGGCGAGCATGTCCGCGACTGTCAACTGCCCAGACACCGATGCAGGGCCCACGATGATAATGTGATTGCCACCTTGTCCTTGCGGCCCTACGGCCGTCGATTGTGTAACTGAAGCAGATGTCTGTGCATCTGCTCGCTCCGTGGTTGTCGATACCGCGCGTTCCGGTCCGGCACATGCGAGTACCAGCAGGGCCAGCAGGACCATGCGGACCGCTGTCAGGAGCTGATCGGACGACGGGCGGCGATGCACGGGCAGTTGCTCGAGCAATGACGCGGTCGGTAGCCGCAACGGGGGCAGCTCATGGTGTCGTCGGGAAAACCACAGGGGCAGCAACGCCACAGGCAGCGCCAGCAGCAAACCCGGTCTCTGCCATGTCAGCCCCTTCGGCCAGGGTGTCATGGCAACCACGCATGCATAATGCCACACAGCGCCAGCGAGCATCATGGCGGTATGGCTCCCAGTCTTGATGTCCCGACAGGCGGCATCGGACGGGTGGGCGTCGAGGCATGCAGCCAGGCGGCCAGACGGTCGAGCAGGTTCTGATCGCCGAGGAATAACCAGTGGGCCGCGCCGCAGTCGCGTGCCACCCGCGACCACGAGGCGAGAAACCGGTCGATGCGTTGCCCATATGCGGCTCGTGAGAGTCGCAGATTCACGCGCGGGCCAAGTCCCGTTTCGGGATTGACGATCAGCCGCATTCCCTCAGGCACGACGATGGGCACCCGCCATTCGTCGGCATGCAGAATCTGCCACAGCACCACGTTCAGCCCGCGGCCGACTGCCCAGGCGATCGCTCGCCGTGTCGGCTCGATCGGCTCCAGCAGGTCGCTGATGACCACCAGCGTCATGTGGCGGTCGAGACGCGCGGCCATCCGGGCGATGATCTGCGACAGCGTCGGTTGTCCGGCGTCGCCGTGGCGCTCGCGCAGCACGGATGCCAGTTGGCGCGGGCTGGCGGCTGGCTGTATCCGCTGGCCATGATTCGCGGCCACGACTACGCGGTCACGGCGGCGCAGGGCCAAGTAGCCGATTGCCGCGGCCAGGCGCAGGGCGTGTTCGTGTTTCGACCGCCCATGACCTCGCGGCGTCAGGCCGGCAAAGTCCATGGATACCGACTGATCCACCAGCAAAGCAACACCCATGTCGGCTTCACGTTCGAAGCGGCGGATATACAGCTTGTCGGTGCGGCCCAGCAGCCGCCAGTCGACGGCCCGTGGGTCGTCGCCGGGTTCGTAGCGGCGGCGATCGACAAATGCCACACCATGCCCCGGCAGCGTCGACTGGTGCGCCCCGGCATAACCCACACCCCGGCCGCGGGTGAGCAGCGCCAGCCGATCCAGCCGTGACAGCTCGGATGGCGACAGGAAGTCGGTCAGACCTGACGCTGCGGACGCCATGCCAAAGTCCTTGCCAGACTCATGGCTCATCGTCACCCCCTGCATCCTATGTGTCGCGTTCCGGCACGGCCTTGAGCACGTGACTGACGATAGCCGGAGCGTCCACGTCTTCAGCGGTGGCGGCATAGGAGGGCACAATGCGATGGCTCAGCACCCAGACCGCCGCCTCGCGTATGTGCCGGGACGCGGGAGTCGGCAGGTTATCAAGCAGGGCCAGGGCGCGGGCGGCGAGCACGAGATGCTGTGAGCCGCGCGGCCCGGCGCCCCACATCACGTGGCGGCGGACAAATTCGTCTGCGCCGGCATCGTCGGGCCTCGTGGCGCGGACTATGGCGACGGCGTAATCACGCACCACATCGGTCACCGGCACGCGCCGCGTCAGATCCTGAAGAGCGCGTATCGTGGACACGTCAAGGGCCGGCGACACATCACCGCCGGCGAACGTGTCAGGCGAATCGTCGGTCTCGTCGCATGGGCGATGTCGAGGGTGCAGGGCGATGTGCCGTTCCTGATCAAGCGTGGGGTACTCCAGGCGCAGGCTGAACATGAAGCGGTCAAGCTGGGCTTCCGGCAGCGGGTAGGTGCCCTCCTGCTCGATGGGGTTCTGCGTCGCGACGACGATGAAAGGCGCTTCAATGCGGTGCGAGCGGCCCAGGCTGGTGACGGTGCGCTCCTGCATGGCTTCGAGCAGGGCCGACTGCGTGCGCGGCGGGGTGCGGTTGATCTCATCGGCCAGCAGAAGGTTGGTGAACACCGGACCGGGCACGAACCGCATGGCCCGCGATCCGGAGGCGGTTTCCTGCAGCAATTCGCTGCCGACCACGTCGCCCGGCATCAGGTCGGGCGTGAACTGGATCCGTCCGAACCGCCAGCCCAAGGCCTCGGCCAAGGAGCGGACCAGCAGCGTCTTGGCCAGCCCCGGCACGCCCACGAGCAGGACGTGGCCCTCGGCCAAAATGGCCGTCAGCAGCACCCGCATCGCCTGCTCCTGCCCGACGATGGTGCGGCTCACACGGCGTCTGATCTGTGAAACAAGCTCGGGCACCTGGGCAAACAGCTCGGCATCCTGAGGCGCGGCAGTGTTCACGGCCCGAAAAGGGGAAGATGCATGATTCAAGGCCAATCTCCGAATCGTTGGGTTGGCTCCGCCACTGACAGATTACGCCATATTCCCGCTGCAGCCCATCCCCACCGACAGCGGAACGTGACGACAGCAGTTCGCGGGCATTCAGAGTATGCCGTGTCGGCTTCACGCGGACGAATGTAGAGCGTCGCCGACGTCATCCCGCGGACACGGCAGGCGTGTGCACGGCATCAGTCAGGCACAGGTCCATGAGCTGGGCCGCCCGCTCGGCGATGTGATCCCAACTGTCGCCGGCCACCGCCTCTCGGCGGCGACGGGGCATACCGTCCGTCGGCAACTCGGCCAATGCCGCGTCGAGCTGGTCCAGGAATTGCTCATGCGTGTCGGCCAGGTAGAGGCAGGGGCCGTATCGCTCAAAGGCCGGCAGGCGCGTGGCCACGATGGGAAAACCCAGGGCCAGGTATTCCTTGAGTTTGATCGGATTGCAGCAGCGGTTGAATTCATTGGCCAGGAACGGGATGAGGCCCACGTCGAAATGCGCGGCATAGCGAGGCAAATCGTCTGGCGCGATCTGTCCAAGATGATGCACATTCGGCTCGTGCAGGAGGCTGGACAGGTCCATCTGAGCCGGGCCGATGAGCACGAAACTGCCCGGGGCGATGTGGCGGGCAATCCTGCGCATCAGCTCCGTGTCCATGCGGTAGTCGTCGATGCCGCCGTAGAACCCGACGATCGGTCGGGGCAGATCTCGCATCTCCACGGGAGGCGACCCCACAATCTCGCGCGGTCCCTGCAGCGGGCGGGCTGAGGCGAACAGCTCAAAATCCACGCCATGACCCAGTAGCACCGCTTCGCGCACGCTGTCTTTCTCACGCTGGAATAGCTCATCGTTTACGTAGGCCACCGCATCGCACCGAGTTAGCAGGCGGCGCTCGAGGGCGGCAATAATCGGCGCGTCGGCTTCGGGGAGCATGGAGAAATCATCGCAACGGTCGAAGATCGCCCGGTGCCATCGCGTGCGTTCGATCGCCGCCGCGAAGGTGGGCATGGAAATCCAGGCCGCGGGGTTGCGCATACCGAGCAGCCGGCGCACCGCCCGCACCTGCCACGCCACCAGCCGCCCGTTGATCTCCAGTCCGAGCCGGCCATAGCTCGGCAGAAACAGCGGCGAATAGACCCACATGTTCGTTTTGCGGTCACGACGCAGCCCCTTGAGCAGGCTCCTGAACTTGCGCCAGTACCGCAGGCCGGCGATGTCGGTTCGGCCCACGACAGGCATGCGCATGCCGATGGAGTTGACCCACAGCGTGGGCACGTGGCGGGCGATGCGGATCGCGGTGCGGCACGAGGAATGGCCGCGGTTGTGGTACCACCAGTCCACGTTGCCGAAGAACACGGCACTGTCGGCATGTTGTGGATAATCCGATGTGGTCACGTCGCAGTCCGATGCCCGATGTCGTTCATGCGGCCTCCACAACATTATCGGCACGGCATCATGGGTTTCTTGCGTCGGCGCCAGCCGCGGGCGTTACCTCGCTGAATTCGGCCAACTCCCGGAAATGCGTCACGAGCCTGGCCGCCTCCCGTCGGGCGTCGTGGCGCTGCCTGACACGCTCGGCGGCTGCCTGGCCGATTCGCTGCAGTTCATTGTCGCCCATCGTCAGCACACCCCGCAGCACCTCCACCAGCGTCCCCACATCGCCGGCTGGCACAAGAAACCCGCTGCGGTCATCCTCGACCAGCTCGGGAATACCCGCGATGCTGGTCGTAACCACGACGCGGCCCAGGGCCATCGCCTCCATCAGCACCACCGGCAGACCCTCGGCAAAACTCGCCAGCACCATCGCCCGGGCGCTCAGCAGCTCCTGCCGCACCTGCTGTGCCGTGGCCCAGCCGGTGATCCGCACATTCGCTGCAATCCCCAGACGAGCCACCAGCGCCTCCACCTGCGGCCGCATCTCCCCGTCGCCCACCAGCACCAGTTCGACCCTCACCCCCTCGCGCAGCAGCCGCCCCACCGCCTCGACCAGCAGCAACTGGCCCTTCTGCTCGCACAGACGTCCCACGCATACCAACCGCGGCGGCACGGATCCGCCAATCGCCACCTGTGTGTCCGATGTCTCCAGAAACATCGCATCCAGGCCGCAGTGCACCACTTTCAGTTTCTCCCACTGCTCGTGCGGGCACCAGCGCATGAGCTGGCTGCGCCCGAAACTGCTGACGGCCACCACGAAGGCGGCCTGGTCGATCTTCTCCGGCAGCCCCAGGGCCATGGGTTGATCGAACTCCTCCGGCCCATGCACGGTGAAACTGTAGCCCGGCCCGCCGAGAACGCGCGTCAGCAACGCCACGGTGGTCGAGTTGGTTCCGAAATGCGTATGCACGTGCGTCACCTGGTCGTGTGCCAGCCATCGCCTCAGGAGGCATGCCTCCGCCAGGTAAGCCAGATGCCGTGTCGCGCCTCGCTGCGATCGCCGTCCCATGCGCAGGGCCAGAGTCAATGCCGCCAGGAAGCGGCGCGGCCGTGTTAACACGGTGACAAGTAGCGTGGCCGACAGCGCCGCGATCCCGGCCGAGAGTATGTACCGCGTCCGGCGGGCTTCCTCGTGGTCCGCGGGGTCCACCAATTGACCATCCCAGTGCCGGACGGCGAAGCGCCGTACCGTCAGCCCCATCGCCTCGAGGGCGGCGATTTCGCGACGGATGAAGCTTATGCTCACCATCGGATATTGGTTGACCAGATACGCGATCCGCACGTTCGCACCTCGCTCATATCGTCCGTCAGCAAGGCTCACGCGCCCGGCCGCCATAGCCCGCGAATCTGATCGACCGTCTCCAGGATGGCCAACGACTGGGTCAAGGGCATCCTCGGACTCTCTGTTTCACCGGCGCGCACGCAGCGCACGACTTCGGCCGCTTCATAGTTGTACCCGTTGCCACGGCACGGAAGATGCATCACGCGCGTGGAGCGGTCCAGCCACGGACGCAGTCGATGCATCAGACCGCGCAGCAGCGGGATCTCCTTCAGGCGCTGCCCCATGCCGCCACCCGCACCAGCACCATGGTCAATCCGCACCAGCGGCGCGCGTCGCAGTGTCAGCCGCTCGGGCCGGCACAGCGGCTCATGGATGCACAAGCGGCCCGTCGTGCCCGCGAGCACCGCCTCGCCCGATCCGTAGCCGCTCAGTGAAGCCGACAGCATCGCCAGCTTCCCGCCGTCAAACCGCAGCAGAATCGTCTGCTGCTCGTCCACGCCCGTACCGCTGGACGTCATCTGGGTGGCGACCTCGCGCGGTCGGCCGAAGAGATCGAATGCCAGCGACAGCGGATACACGCCGCGATCCAGCAGCGCCCCGCCGCCGAGCTGCGGCGAAAAGTAGCGGTTGGCCGGGTCAAACTCCGTGGGAATGCTGAAGTCGGCGGCGAGCATGCGCAGCTCACCGACCGCGCCTTGGCCGATCAGCTCGTGCAGCTTCGCCATGGCCGGCAGGAAGCGCGTCCACATCGCCTCCATACAGAACAAACCGCGCGACGCGGCCGCACCCATGATCTGTCGTGCTTCCTCGGCACTCGTGGCCAGCGGCTTCTCGCACAGCACCGCCTTGCCCGCCTCCAGACACATTATGCAGTCGGCCAGATGACGATGATGCGGCGTGGCGATGTAGACCACGTCGATGTCGCCGTCATGTGCCAATGCTTCATAGCTGCCGTGGGCGCGGGACAAGCCCTGTTGCCGGGCGAATCGCTCGGCCGTGTCGGTCGAGCGCGACCCCACCGCCCATGCACGGGCATCGGACACGTGCCGCAGACCCGCCGTGAACTGCGCCGCGGCCGCACCCGTGCCCAGGATGCCCCAGCGCACCGGCCGATCCGCCCGCAGTTGTGTTGCCTGATTCGCCATCGTGCCCTCAATTCACCCACCATCAGCACTTAGTCGGTCAGCGCCCAAGGCATCGGCTCCACGGGGTCAAAGGTCGAAACCGGCTCATACACGCCCCCGGTCCCGACGCTGTGGTGAATTGCCAGCGCCAGCTCGTTGACGTGCAGCGAAAATGCCGCCGACAGTCGACACGGCCGGCCTTGCTCGATCGCATCGGCCAGCTCGGTGATCCCACGGCAGAAATCCATGCTCGCTGCCCCGGCCCGCCTGATCGGCGGGTACGGGCTGCGCACCAGTCGGCAACGCGACTTCCACGGGCTGAGCAGCATGCGTCGTCGCAGCCGAATCCAACGGCGGATATACACCGGCGAACGGTAATGCCAGCAGTCGTCCACGTACAGAACGCCTTCATCGCCGACGATGCGCAAGCGATGGTCGTGGGGCGCCACAATGCTGCACGTCAGCCGCGCGGCCACCCCCGATTCGTAGGCAAGACACGCGACCGAGAGATCGCCGGCTGGCGATCGCAACGGCACATCGGTCTGCTTGTCGGGCACGACGCTGGATGCGAAGGTGGTCATGCGCACCGCCGGCCCGAAGAACGCGGCCAGCCACGTCAGGTAATAGCCCGCGTGCTCGAGCGTGCAGCCGACCTCGAACTCGTCCTGGTACGGCCAAGGCGCGCCCGAGGCGCTGATCCACTGTTTGTAGGGCATGCGGTGCACGAGGCCGTCGTCCAGCTCCGCGTAGACCAGGCGCACGCGGCCAATGCGGTTCGCGCGCAGCGCCTGCCAGGCGGTCTGTGCTGCCTCGCCCAGCACGTTGCACGGGGCCGATGTCAGCAGCAGTCCGTGCTGCCGCGCCAGTTGCACCAGCTCCTGCGCCTGGCGCAGCTCCATCGCCAGCGGCTTTTCGCTGTAGACATGCTTGCCTGCCAGCAGCGCCGCGCGGCTCACCTCATGGTGAGATCGCGGATTGGTGAGATTCACGACGACGGCCACACTCCTGTCATCCAGAAGCTGCGGCAGCGTCGCGTAAGTCGGTACGTCATAATGCCGCGCGAACTGAGCCGCTCGGTCGACGTCGCGGTCCATCACGCCAGCCAGCTCCAGCTTCGGATGCAGGGCGAGCGTCCTCATGTAGAGGTCGGCCACGAAGCCGCAACCGACGAACGCGATCCGCATCGCATCTCCTCAAACCACGCGCACCCCGCGCTGGCTCAACCCTGTCCCGTCGCCGACAGGTAATACGCCGCCAGTGCGTCCCATGCCACAGTCTCGCTCCACTGCGGCGCCATTGCCGCGGCCGGGTCGGTGTTGACACGAATGCGCGGCTCGACGAAGTCGGTCTGCTGCTTCAGTTCCAGTTCGCAGGCCATGCCCAGCCGTCGGCCCATCTCGCGCGCGAAACGCTGGGCGAAGGCCCCCTGTGATTCGATGTAGCCGCTGGGATTAAGCCGGCTCATGCCCGCGGTATCCGGCAGCGAATCAAGAAACAGGCGATACGTCTCGGTCAGCAGCGACACGTGAATGTTGTCACGCACGTAGTCAGGCGTGTTGACAGCCGCCACCTTGCCGGCGCGCCAGGTGCGAATGAGGTAGGCCGTGAAGCGTGGCTCCTCAAACGGGCCGAAGGGGTTGGGGATCACGAACTTGCCCAGATGCAAACCGGCTTCGCGGCAGTGGAACGCAAATACTTCGGCCGTCAGTGCTTTGGAAAGGCCATAGGGCGAGAAGTGCGGCAGGCAGTCCGACCCAGCCCCCTCGCCCCCCTCGAACACGCTGCCTGTCAGCAGCACCCTGCGGCAGCCGCCATCGCGCAGCGCCTCCAGCACCGGCCGCAGGTTTCGCGTGTTGGCCGTCAGGGCTGCCGCCACGTCGAAGTCCGGACTCTTGTAGTTGCTCACATCGGCCGCGTGATGGCACAGCACGTCCCATGGCCCCCTGTCGCGGACCAGTTGCATGAACGCATCGTCTCCGAATGTACACGACCAGGCCGGCGTACAGGCACTGCCCGCGGCCTGGGCCCGGGCGCGGCGGATGGGCTCGGTGTATGCGTCCGCCGACACCACTCGGAACGTCGCGGTCACATCATGACCCGCCGCCGCCAGCCGCGTGGTGAAGTGACAGCCGGTGAATGAACTGGCGCCGGTGAAGAGAATGCGCATGAATTGGGATCGCGCGATGAGGTTATGACTGGCCCTCAAGCCTTCAGGTGCCACATTGGATCGAAATCCCGGTGGTTCTGATCCTTCTCTGACACAACGGTCGGCTCGATGGGCCACTGAATCTTGAACTTCGGATCGTTGTAGCGCACGCCGCGTTCGTGCTGCGGCGCGTAGAAGGCATCCACAAAATAGAACGCCTCGGTATCGTCCTCCAGCGTGATGAACCCATGGGCGAACCCCTTGGGCACATACATCATCCGTCGATTTTCGGCCGACAGCTCGGCGCCGAAGCTGCGCCCGAACGTCGGCGAATCGGGCCGCAGATCCAGCACCACGTCGTAAAGCGACCCCCGGATGCAGCGCACCAACTTCACTTCCGCGTGCGGGGCGAGCTGGTAGTGCATGCCGCGAAGTGTGCCCTTCTCGGCGCTCAGGGAGTTGTTGACCTGCACGAAATGCGTGACCAGCCCGTGGGCGGCGAACTCCTTTTCGCAGAAGACGCGGGCGAAAAAGCCGCGATCATCGCCGCGTTTCTCCAGGTCGATCGTGTAGACGCCCGCCAGCGGGGCACCGTTAAAAATCATGGCGCCTCTCCGCGCGCAGTCGTCCGGTGCAGGGGGTCCTCAGCAGTGAGAGCCAGAAAATTGAAGGCCTGGAAAGGATAATGGTGGCATTGCTCGAACCGCTCGGCGCTCAGCGGCCCGCTGCCGGCCTGGTAGTCCTCGAAGCGGTAGATGTCATACCCCAGGCCGTTGGTGACATAGCGATACAGATCATCGCGCGAGTATCCGAACAACTCGCAGCCTCGCGGCGTGCTTTCGAACAGGATCACAGGCCGACAGCGGCGGATGGTCTGCTCGCCTCCGCGCAGCACCAGCAGTTCGGCCCCTTCGACGTCGATCTTCAGCAGACGGATGGGCTGCCCCGAGGGAATGCGGTTATCCAGGCGGTCGACTTCCACCTGGTACTCGGCCACGTGGTCTCCGCGGCGGCTGGAGCGGGCCAGGCTGCTGTAGCCGGGGTGGGTCACATCCTCACGAAACGTCGCGCGGCCGGGCGCATCGGAAAGTGCGATGGCGTGAACGGCGGCTTCGGGGAACTTGTGCTTCAGCCAGGCAGCTTTGCGGGGTACCGGCTCAAACGCAAAGTGCGATCCGCGGGGAGCGCATGCCGCAAACAGATTGAGCATGGAGCCGATGTGGCAACCGACGTCAATGCAGCACGAGTCAGGCTGAAGGCAGGCGCGGATGACATGCGTCATGTGCCGATGCTCGTGATGGATGGCCCGCAACTCCGGATGCCGGACGCGCCGCGGCCAATCGAGCATCCATCGCAGTGCTGTCGCCGCCGGCGCCAGGGGCGTGCGGATCACCAGATGCTTGCAGTAGAGTACGTCGATCATAGGTCGTCCCGAATTGAGCGCCATTGCACTGAACGGCTCCATCTCACGCCGCCGCGCCGATGCGGTCGAGCCGTCGCTTGAGTATACGCAAGCGCACGAACTGGTCGCTCTCGAAATCCGCCTTTGAGAACTTATAGTCAACCATCTTGCGGTGCAGCTCCGCCATGCCCGACTCCAGAGTGTATGCAAGCTGGAAATCGGGCAGCAGGCTATTGAGCAGATCGAATTTCACACGGTAATTACGCGGATCCTCGCCGATCTCGCCGGTGAAGGTGATGTCGGCTGTGGGAATCAGCTTCTTGACGTTGTCGGCCACGTCCTTGACCTGGTAGTTCTCGCGGTTGCCGCCGATGTTCACCGCCTTGTTGTGGATCACGTTCCGCGGCGCCTCGGTGAAGGCGACAAAAGCGCGTGCGATGTCGCGGCAGTGGATCAGTGGGCGCCAGGGCGTGCCGTCACTCTTGATGCGGATCTGCCCGTAGGCCAGAGCGCTGCCCAGCAGGTTGTTCACCACCAGATCGATCCGCAGCATCGGCGAATGCCCGTAGGCCGTCGCATTGCGCAGGTACGCGGGCGTGAAGCCGTCGTCCGCCAGTTGGCTGACCGCCTGCTCGGTTTCAATCTTGCTTTTGGCATAAGCCGTCAGCGGCGCCAGTGGATCGCCCTCTTCCAGGTCCAGTTTCTTACCGGCCCCGTAAACCGAGCAGCTGCCGGAAAACAGGTAGCGGCCAACACCAGCCTGCTTGGCAACCTTGGCAAGCTGGATGGAGCCGTCGCGGTTGATATCGTAGGTCAGTTGCTCGTTGAGGTCGCCCATCGGGTCGTTGGAAATGGCCGCCAGGTGGCAGACGACGTCGTAGCCGTCCAGATCGGCGGCCGTCAGGTCGCGCACATCCTTGCGCAGCTCCACGTCGGCCCGCGGCAGTGGTTCCCATTGGCATCCCTCGAACAGGTCCACGTCGCATCCTGTCACGTGGTGGCCGGTCTGCTTGAGAAGGTCCACCAGATGGACCCCGATGTACCCGCGATGGCCGGTAACGAACACTTTCATGCTTCAACCTTTCGGGTTCGTCTGTTCACATACAGGGTAGCCCAGCTCCGCCAGGTCAACACTGACGAATGCCTGGAGCTTTCGATTGGAGACGGCAAAACGCTGGCCAAGCCCCTCTCGCAGGTATCGGATGGCCCGCTGTTTGGCCCGATTCTGCCATCGTGCCGGAAGGCGGCGCTGGCTGATATCGCGCAGGCGGCGAACCACCCGATGGCGGCGCTGGTCAGCCCAATCCAGGGGATCGCGCGGAGCCAGGTGATTCAGAATCCGCTGGAATCGCACCGTGACGCCGCCCAGACCGGCATAGTGGTGATCGACTTTCACGCCCAGTATCTTTTCGACGCCGGTGAATTCCGCCAGCAAACGCAGAAACCTCGCCGCATCGCGCGACAGCAGTTCGATGGGCAGACACAGCACGCGGTCACGTCCAAAGAGTTCCGCGTACCACGCCACAAGCTCCCCGAATTCCAGGAGATCCGGACGACAAATCGACGAGTACCCGGGGCGCGGCTCACGAAGGGGCGCGAAGCGGTCAAGACCCCACGTGCCTCCGCGCCGAACATACTCGCACCACGCGGAGTAGGCGTAGGAAACCTGTTCGCGCACGCAGATCAACACCCTGGCTTCGGGAAACGCCGCATGCAGACGGCGCGCCGTCTCAAAACCGTCAAACTGCCCGCGTGTCGGCTCCCCTGAGAGTGTTTCATAGGAGATGACCGGGACGCCAAGGCCCTGCGGATCGCATGCTCGCAGCGTCTCAACAAAATCGCGCCGCACCCGCGCGGCGTCAAAGGGGCCGCGCTGCATCTGGACGAATTCCTGGGCCGCACGGTTTTCGAATGTCGGCCATGGGCAGGCAAAGCCCACCACCGGATCAAATACATACTTCTGGAGCCATGAACTGGCACACTTGGCGTAGCCCACGTGCAGCAGCATGCGATTCAGTTGGCTGTCGTGCTCGTGGTCCATGAACGCCTTCCCAGGCATCAGATCAAACCGGTCAGCCGGTCCAACGCTTCCGATCAGTTCATACCTTCCACGGCGCATTGCCGTCGGCCCAGAGCTTGTTGAGCTGATCGTAATCACGCTGTGTGTCCATGCACGCCCAGTAACCCGTGTGCTGATACAGCGAGAGCTGCCCGTCCTCCGCCAGCCGCGCCAGCGGCTTCTGCTCCAGCACACACGATTCGTCGCTGCTGAGATACTTCAGAAAGTCGCGGCGAAAGAAGAAGTACCCGCCGTTGATCCAGCGGTCGCCGAACTGCGGCTTCTCGGCAAAGCGGCGGATGACGTCCCCCTCGAGCTGAAACTCGCCGAAACGCGAGGGCGGATGCGTGCCAAGAACCGTGCCGATGCGCCCATGCTCGCAGTGGTAGGCGAACTCGGCCGCCAGGTCGGCGTCGCTCACACCGTCGCCGTAGGTCACCGCGAAATGCTCGGCCCCGCCCAGGTAGCGCTGTGCCGCACGGGCCACACGGGCGCCGGTCATCGTCAGCTCCCCGGTGTACGCCAGCGTCACCTGCCAATCCTCGTCGTGATCCACGGAGTGCACCTGCACGTCATTGCTTTTCAGGTCGACGGTGAAATCGCTGTTCATCGAGGCGTAGTTGAGAAAGTATTCTTTGACAACCTCGGCCTTGTAGCCGCAGCAGAGCACAAATTTCCTGAACCCGTGGTGCGAGTAGCTGCGCATGATGTGCCAGAGGATCGGCCGATTGCCGATGGGAATCATTGGCTTGGGACGCAGCTCGGTCTGCTCGCGCAGGCGCGTACCCAGACCGCCGCAGAGGATGAACACCGGCACACTTGTTCTGGCTGACGAGCTATCGGACATGCACCCACTCCCACGAATCGTGCGGGTCACATGGCCGTCGGGCCGATAATGGCTCCCGCAACTTCACGCGCCCCTGATCGCGACGGCAGGTGCCGGCCATGGCCCAACCCACCGAGCGCCGCGAATCAGGCGGCATTATAATGCATCGTACATCGGCCATTTCGCTGGCCAGGTCCACGGCAGATCGGCCGCCTGACCCCTGGGAATTCATCATGAAACTGCTGGTCGTCGTGGTGAACTACCGGCTGACCGACATGACTCTTGATTGCCTGCATGCGGTGGCCGACCAGATTGCGGACGTCCCCGGTACGCAGGTGGGCATCTGCGAGAACGGCACCGGGCCCGATGCTGTGCGCAAACTTGAAACCGCCATCGTCGACCACGCCTGGACCGACTGGGCCTATGTCGTGCCCGTTACGCCCAACCAGGGATTCACCGGGGGCAACAATGCGGTTATCGGTCCAGCCCTCGAAGCGCCGCCCACCGAGCGCCCGCAGTACGTCCTGCTGCTGAACAACGACACCATCGTTCGCCCGGGAGCGTTCAAGGCCCTGGTCGACTTCATGGACGTTCATCCCCACGTCGGCATCGCCGGCAGCCGGCTGGAGAATCCTGACGGCTCGCCGCAGTTCTCCGCCTTCCGCTTCCAGGGCATCGCCAGCGAGTTTGATCGTGGCCTGCGCCTGGGCATCGTGTCGCGGCTGCTGCAGCGATGGAACGTCTGTCTACCGATCCCCGACGGGATGGCTCAGGTGCCATGGGTCTCGGGCGCCAGCCTCATCATCCGCGCCGACCTGCTCCAGAATCTGGGCCTGCTCGATGAGGGTTACTTCACGTACTTTGACGACATCGACCTGTGCCGCAGCGCCCGACGGGCGGGCTGGCCGACATGGTACGTGCCCGCGAGCCGCGTGGTCCACCTCGTCGCACAGACCACAGGTGTCGCCACGCGAACCCCGTCACCCGGCGAGCCGCCACAACCCACTGGCCCGCGCAAACGCCTGCCGGTCTACATGCTCCAGGCCCGCCGCCGCTACTTCCTCAAGAACCATGGGCGGCTCTACACCGCCCTCGTCGACGCGGCCTACATCACCGGCCTGACTCTGTGGCGCCTTCGCCGCGCGATCCAGCGACTGCCTGACACCGATCCGCAGCACGTGCTGGCCGACGCCGTTCGCCAGAGCGTCTTCGTGCAGGGTTTCA
>CAZUUQ010000015.1:23193-40283 GCA_964622625.1 uncultured Phycisphaeraceae bacterium
CAGGTAGTCGTAGCCCAACAGCCAGAGCAGGGCCCAGGGCCCCAACCAGAACCACGTCACTACGACCAGCGAGGCCGGGACCAGCGTCCACCACCAGATTCGCAGCGACTCGCGCACGCCGTGACGCTGTGGGGAACGTCCGTGCATCGCCATGGCCTCGGCATAGGCGTAGCCCGATCGCACCGACCGCTTCCACCATTGGCCGAAACGCGTCATCGCCGCGTCGTGCAGGGCCATGTCCGTGCCGATCCGCACGATCTGCCAACCATCACGACGCAGGCGCACACAAAGCTCTGGTTCCTCACCAGCGATCAGCGAGGCGTTGAATCCTCCCGCCTGCTGAAACACATGGGCACGCACCATGTGAATGCCGCCGCACTCATTGACGATCCCCGGTGCGGTATCCCACTCCATGTCGCAGAGCCGGTTATAGACCGTCAAGTCACGATGGCGCTCGCGCACACGGCCGGCGACGATGGCGGCCTGCTGGAGTTCATCCAGCGCGCGGGCCCCGCGCTCCAGCCACCCGGCGCACATTTCGCAGTCGCCGTCGACGAACTGCACATAACGCACACTCGGATGCACTTGCATGAGCCGGGCGAATCCCTCATTCCGGGCCCGGGCCGCGGTGAACGGCATCGACATATCCAGCTCGACCACATGCGCGCCCAGACCACGGGCCCGATCAACGCTGCCGTCCGTCGAACCCGAATCCACGTAGACGACCGGCACACCGTCCCCGTGAACCGACAGCAGACAGACGTCGAGCCGTTGCCCTTCATTGCGGCCAATCACGACGAGCCCGATGTCTTGTGCATCCATTCGCGAATTCCCATCAGCCGCGGCGGGCTGTCGCATGATGCGGTCGACGGCTCCCCGGACGGAGATTGTATGGCGACAAGCCGCGGAACATGTCGGCGTCAGCCTGCGGCAGGCGCCCGTATAATGCTTTCGGAGCGATCAGTCGTGAAGAAACCCCGTCGTGCGTGTCAGCCCGTGTGCGAATGAACACCGCAGCATCACCATCCCACGAGGCCGTCGCGATAGAAGAGCAGTTATTGCGCACGATTCAGCCTCCGCTCCAGAACCGCATCGGCACAATCGGCGCGATCCGTCACCTGCCTGACGACAAGACCACGGCCGATGCGACGGCCAAGTATGCGATCGAAGACATCCACGGCCGCGTGCGGGCGTTCGCCCTGGTCTCCTCCGCCAGCGGCCCGGACATCGTGGGCCGGGCCATCCTGTCTCTCGATGCCGCACGCCGGGCCTTGGGTCGCGACGCGGCACACGCGGTTATCCAGCAGTGGCACGACGGCGTACTTGCGGGCCGTTCCTTTGCCGTATTCCCCCATTTTCAGCCGATCAGCGACCTCCGCCTCGTCGGCCGCTATCAGATTGTGCGGCTTCGCCACCGGGTGCTCCGATGGATGCGGGACGTGACACGGCTGACCAGCCATGCCCCCAACCCGGCAACCCTGCACGCGGCCTTTGTGCAACCGCTGACCCATATGGCGGACGATGAAGCATTACCCGCAAATATCCGTCGCCACGCCGTCGAGACAATCGAACGGCTGCATCGCCATCAATGGCGGCCGCGGCACGTCCTGGCGCACAACGACTTGTGGAAGGGCAACATTCTTCTGGCAGACCGCGGGGGCACGCAAGGTTACGGCTTCGTTGTGATCGACTGGGCCAGTTCGTGCGTGGATGGTTACGCAATCTACGATCTGATCCGCGTGGCTGAGTCACTGCGTCTGTCGCGTCGGCGCCTTACACGGGAGTTATCGGCCCACTGTACGCTGCTGAATTGCGACCCGGTTGACGCCTGGGGCCACCTGCTGGCCGCCCTGGGGCATCTGGGCCGGAACCTCGAACACTTTCCCAGGCCGCGCTATCTGGCCATGGCCGAGGGCTGTTGCCGACGGCTCGACTGGGCGCTGCGGGGGACAGCTTCCGGGGTGTGAGTGCCGCAGCGGTGGGCGTCCAAACCACGGCCTCCAAATGGTCGAATAATATCAAAGGACGACGCCACACAGAAGCGTGTCGCTCGCTTGCAGCCCATGCACGCCGATCTCAAGGCGGCCCGCAGCGCCCGGTCTGCCTCGATAGACTTATCGGGATCACTCGCATGAGCCACATGATCGGTAGACACGCCATGCCAAAGGCTGCCACAGCCGATCCGTCCACGCCCCGGCGCGTCGCTCTGGTGTGTCCGGAGTGGCCGCCGGGCAGCAAAGCCAACGGCATCGTCTCGTACACCAGTGACATCCGCGATGGCATGCGGCAACTGGGTGCCGATGTCTGGGTCATCACACGCTCACTGTCCGGTGAAGTGTCCGATCCTGACGTCTGCCTGGCGCCGCGGCCGGACATCCATCCCAGCGCGCTGCAGCGCCGACTTGCGCGGCTGCGCATCCGTCTCCACGGTGAAGGATCACAGAGGCGCATCGATGCGCAGGCCGTCGCCAAGGTGATCCGACGGCTGACACGGCGACACGGGCTGCAACTGGTTGAATCCGAGGAGTCCGGCGGGTTGGCGGCCTATTTTGCGGCGACTTCACCGGTGCCGATTGTCCTGCGCCTGCACGGGCCCTGGTTCATCAACGGTGTGGTGCTGGGCCTGCCTGAGGACGAAGTGTTTCACCGTCGCGTTGACGACGAAGGCCGCGCCATCGCGGCCGTCGCCGGTCTGACCGTCCCCACCCGTAATCTGCTCGACCGCGTCCGCCGCCACTATGGCCTGGCGCTCGACAACGCCGCCGTCATCCCTAATCCGATTCGGCAGATCGAACCGGCACAGCGATGGTCGCTGAACCACGCGGACGCAAAGCGAATTCTATTCATTGGCCGCATTGACCGGCTCAAAGGGGCCGACCTGGTGATTCGCGCTTTCGCGAATCTCGCGGCTGCGGACCCGCAATTCACCCTGGTGCTTGTGGGGCCGGATCGCGGGCTGACCGATGACGACGGCCGAACGTGGAGCTATGAGGAGTATCTGCGCCGCCATGTGCCCGCGGATGTCCGCCCCCGTATCAACTGGCTGGGCCAGCAGCCGCGGGATCAGCTTGACGAACTGCGCCGCCGGTCCCTGGTGACGGTGGTCGCTTCGCGCTACGAGAATTTCCCGTATACCGCTCTGGAGGCGATGGCCATGGGCTGCCCCTTGGTCACTGCGTCAGTCGGCGGCCTGAGTGAGATCATTCAGGACAACCGCAACGGCCTGGCTTTCACCGCCGGCGATGAGCAGCATCTGGCGGCGCAATTGCGTGTCCTGCTCGAGCATCCCGCGCGGACGGCCGAACTGGGCCGCCAGGCGGCCGCGGACGCCTTCCAGCGCTACCGTCCCGAAGCCGTCGCCCGGCAGACCCTCGATTACTATGCGAAAACCATCGAGTCGGCGCACGGTCGTGGCAGCCCAGTGATCCCGCATGAACATCATTGCTGAAATCGCGCTGTACGGATTCATTTTCTTCGCCCTGGCGGTGTTCTCCATCCTGCCGCCGCGAAAGGCGGTGATCACCTGTCTGCTTATAGGCTGGCTGTTTCTACCCGTGGCCGGCATCCGCTTCTACGGCCTGCCCAACTTCACGAAATACTCCGCCATCGCCTTCGCGTGTCTGACGATGGTCGCCGTCTTCGACACAGCCAGACTGCTGAGCTTTCGGCCCCACTGGGTCGATCTGCCCATATTGGTCTGGTGCTTCTGTCCGATGGCGTCTTCGCTGGCCAACAACCTGGGCATGTATGACGGCGCATCGGAAACCACGCAACAGATCCTCACGTGGGGCATCCCGTATTTGATGGGGCGCCTGTATTTCGCCGACCTCCCCGGCCTGCGGGCCATGCTGATCGGCATCCTTGTCATCAGCATCATCTATGTGCCGCTGTGCCTCTGGGAGGCCCGTACCAGTCCGCAACTGCATCGCCAGATCTACGGATTCATGCCCAGCAGCTTTCTTCAGCAGATTCGCGGCGGCGGCTATCGGCCGGTGGTTTTTATCGGGCACGGGCTGGGCGTGTCGGCATGGATGAGCATGGCCGTGGTCATTGCCGTCTGGGTGTGGAAGACCGGGGCGACGCGGCACGTGCTCGGCCTGCCGAACAGCGTGGCCGCGGCGATTGTGAGCCTGGGCCTGCTGGTCACCCGATCGGTCAGCGGGCTTATCCTGACCACCTTTGGGGCCATGGTCCTGTGGTCCATTGCGGTCACGCGCACGACGCTGCCTTTCCTGCTGCTGTGTCTGCTGCCATTCGTCTATGTGGCGACTCGTGCAATCGATGTCTTCCCCACGCAGCCGTTCATCAATGCGGCCGCTGTGGTCAGTGACGCGCGGGCGCAGTCACTGGAGTTTCGCTTCGACAACGAGGAAAGGCTCGTCAAGAAGGCCATGGGGCGCCCCATCTTCGGCTGGGGCGGCTGGGGGCGTTCGCGCGTCTATGACCAGTACGGCAAGGATATTTCCGTAACTGACGGCCTGTGGATCATCGCCATAGGCAAGCACGGAGCCGTGGGCGTGGTGTCATTGCTGCTGGTCTATACGCTGCCGCCGATCCTGGTAGCACGGCGCCTGCCGGCCACAGCCTGGCGGCTGGCGGAGTATGCGCCGGTCGCAATCACGGCCGTGCTGCTGCTGCTGACAGCCATCAACGCCCTGCCCAACGCCCCATCGGATCCCATCCGTCCGGCCTTGGCGGGCGGCTTGGGGGCCTTGGCCCTGCAACTGCGGATGCTGTCTCCCCGGCGTGTGCCCCAGGCTGATCAACTCGAGAGGCAGCGAACGCCGGCACCACCAGTCGCTGCCGGGCGGACCACGCCCTAGCACCGCGTCGATGCCACGGCAATCTTTATACGGCCGCGTGACGGGCCGCTTGTCCGACTCGATGCCAACAACATTCCACCGCGGGTCCGGCTGGTCTCAACCCGCCGAGGTCGTCACGCGTGATGCGTGTTGCCGACTTAGTTGTCCTCGCCTTCGGGCAGCAATTCGCCGTCGACTTCGCCTGGTTCCGCGTTCTTGGCTGTCTCGGCCTCCGCCTCCATGGGTTTGTCGGACACGACCCACAGCTTGATCTCAGTTTTCAGGTCGCTGGCCAACTGGACGGGGATCATGTACGAGTCCAGCCGCTTGATCTGCTCGCCGACACGGACAGCCCGGTCCTCGATCTCGAATCCCTCCGCCCGCAGAACCTGGGCGATGTCGTGCTGCGACACACCGCCGAAGAGCACGCCCTGCTCATTGGCTGAACGCTCGAGCGTGATTTCAAAGCCGTCGAGCTTCCCGAGCATCGCCTCCTGGGCGGCCCGCTTGCGGCGCAGCTCCTCCTCGACCTGGCGGCGCCGTTCCGCGAGCCTCTCGATCGCCTTGGGGCTGGGCGTGGTCGCCAGGCGCCGGGGCAGCAGGAAATTGCGGGCGTAGCCGGGCTTGACCCGCACGACGTCGCCGACGATGCCCAGGTTGTCCACGTTTTCGGTCAGAAGCAGTTCAACCGGTTTCATGTTGTCCTTCCCTTTCGTTCGCCGTCCCCGCAAGTCCGCCCTCAGGCGGCTGCGCGGCAGCGATCGAAGTTAGACGCCGACTTGCCGCGATCGGGATACGCCTCCCGGCGGCCTCGCGACGCCAGCATGAGCTTGCGTAGTGCGTCAGCTTTGACGGCGGCGCATCGATCCCGAGCCAGACCGAGGGCGGCCATCGCACTTGTCAAAACGGAATGTCATCCTCGTCCATGGGGGCATGCGCGTCGGCCGGCGGCGCTGCGGCGCCTCCCCCGGCCGCACGCGGCGCCGGCCGGCTGCGCGGCTGCGCGCCCCCGCCGCTGTCGCCGCCCCGGACCTCGCCGTCGCCGCGGCTGTCGATGAACTGGAAGCTCTCGATCACCACTTTCATCCGCGAGCGGTTCTGGCCTTCCTTGTCCTGCCACTGGTCCAGTTTCAGGCGGCCTTCAATAAACACCGGCCGACCTTTGCGCAGATACTGATTGATCACCTCGGCCTGGCGGCCGAAGCTCTCGCAATCCACGAACGTCGTCTCTTCCTGCTGCTCTCCCTGCTGGTTTCGCCATTGCCGGTTGATCGCCAGGCCGATGTTCACCACCGCCGTGTTGCTGGGCAGATAGCGCAGCTCGGGGTCACGGGTCAGGTTGCCCATAAGCAGCACTTTGTTGTAGCTCGGCATGACCGTCTCCTGGGGACGATATGCGGCAGGCAACGGGCAGCCGCCGCCTGACTGTAACCACTTCAGTCACGCGAACCCGAGCGAGCGGGCGTGGCATTCCTCACATCATCGTCATCGCTCGCCGCGGGATCGGTGTCGCTTCCGTGATCGCCTTCGCTGTCGTCACCATCTTCCGTTCCGCTGCCGCCGCGCAGCTTGGATTCCGCCCTGCTGTCCGCCTCCTTGCGAAGCACCTCCAGTTCAACTTCGCCGATGTGATCGGCCCGGATGGTCATCATCCGCAGCACGTGCTCCGACAGATTGCAGTCACGTTCGAGGTTGACCAGGCGGCTGGCCTGGGCGCGGAAATAAGCCAGGATGTACAACCCCCGCTTCTGCCCGCGAATCGGATACGCGAGGCGGCGGTCGTCCCACTTCTGCAGCAGTACAATTTCCGCCTCAATGCGCGTCAGCAGCTCGCTGACGTGTGCCAGCGCCCCGGCCAGATCCGATCCGCCAGCCTGGGTGATGATGAACAAGCCTTCGTAAAGGTGAACCCGTCCGTCGTCCATGGTGGTGCAACTCCGTGTCGATCGCCCGGTGGTCGGGGTGACGCCCCCCGACTCCGGACCCGCCAAGGTTCCGGTGAAACAGCACTTGCGCCGTCAATGGCCGAGCCATTCCACCGCCTGCGCGGGCCGGGCGATGCTTGGGGAATCCCTGAGTTTATCCGACACCCCTGCAAGGGGCAAACAGCGTGCAATGCTGGCCGCCGGTCCGCTTGACCGATGGGATCGGGCGTTTCATACTTGCCGGCTGCCCGCCTTTGTCCGTCTTCCTTCCAGGCCGCAGGGCCATCGGCTCAGGAGTGATGATGCCCATGACGCTCTTCAAGCCTCCGCGGTGTATGTCGCGCCTTGCTGGCGTCCCGCTGCTGTTGCTGCTGACTGCGGTGCTCGCCGCAAGCGCAGGCTGCGAGAGCGAGCCGAAGATTGACCCGTTTCGCACCGGGCTGGTCTACCCGCTGGACGCTCGCCGTCTGGGGTTCAGCAAACTGTGGCGCGTCGATCTGCGCGTCCCGTCGCCCGCTCGCCTGACTCAGGCCCAGATCCTCGGCGATCTGCTGGTGACCGTCGAGGAACCAGGCAACATCATCACCGCCATCGAGGTCGGCACGGGCAAAGTGCTTTGGCACCGCCAGATCGGCAAGCCCGGCGCGGAAGTCTTCGTTCCGCGGCGGCTCGATGACCGCCTGCTGCTGAACACGGAAACCACGCTCTTCATCCTCGACGCCCGCACCGGCAAGCCGCTGCAAAGCAATGCGCTCAAAGCCGTGGCCACCACACCCATGGTGCTCTACGGACAGACCGCGATCTTCGCCGGGGCCGACGGCCACGTGTTCGCGCAGGACATCGCCACCGGCCGCGACGTCTGGACCTACCGCGTCGAGGCCAACCTCGATCTGCCACCCGCGATCTGGGATGACAACCTGATGATCGTGGACATCCGCGGCGTGTATCGCTTGCTATCGGCCCGCGACGGCACACCGCAGTGGACCGGCCGCACCTTCGCGCGTAGTGCCGCTCGACCCATCATCAGCGCCTGGGGGCCGTTCATCCCCAGCCAGGACACGATCCTGTACGCCCTCAATCTGGCGGACGGCTCGGATCGCTGGCAGTTCCACGGAACCACGCCGCTGAATCAGGATCCTGTCCTGCTGGACCAGACACTCTACCAGCCCCTGGGCCGCCGCGGCCTGGTCGCCCTTGAGCCCCAAAGCGGACAGGTGCTCTGGCGCCTGGATGAACCCGCACAGCCCATGGCGCACAGCGGCGCCCACGTCGTGCTCTACAGCCGCCCGCGCCTGCGCCTGGCCGACAGACAGACCGGCATGGTCGTCGCTGAAGCGATCGTCGGCGATCTGCTGACCATCGTCGGACTCGATGACGGCAGTCTCATACTCGTATCCGCCACCGGACAGATTGAGCGCCTCGATCGCCTCCAACAGTGACACGGCATGCCCCGATGACACGTAATAGACCCCCCAACCATCGCAAGGACAGGTGATGAGCGAACTGGTGCCCGTCAAGCGAGCCCTGATCTCCGTCAGCGACAAGACGGACCTTGTGCCCTTCGCCCGCAAGCTGGCGCAGCTCGGCGTCACGATCATCTCCACCGGCGGCACCGCCCGCGCCTTGACCGAAGCCGGCATCACCGTCGTGCCCATCGACCAGGTCACCGGCTTCCCGGAGATGATGGACGGCCGCCTCAAGACCCTGCACCCGCGCGTGCACGGCGGCCTGTTGGCCCTGCGTGACAACCCCGCGCATGTCCAGGCCATGACCAAACACGGCATCGAGCCGATCGACCTGGTCTGCGTCAACCTTTACCCCTTCGAGCAGACCATCGCCAGAGAGGGCGTGACGGACGCCCAGGCCATCGAGCAGATCGACATCGGCGGCCCGTCCATGGTCCGCAGCGCCGCCAAGAACCACCGCTACGTCGCCGTCGTCACTGAACCGGCGCAATACGACCGCGTCATCAGCGACCTCAACACCTGCGGCGGGGCCACAAGCCTGGAACTGCGCCAGTGGCTGGCATCGGCGGCTTTCGCCCGCACAGCCGCATACGATATGAACATCGCCGCGTGGATGAGCGACCGCCAGACCGCCCGCTTCCCGGATCCGCTGGTGCTGCGCCTCGACCGTCTGCCCGTCGAGCTGCGCTACGGCGAAAACCCCCATCAGAACGGCGCGGTCTACCGCGATCCGCGCTGGCGCGAGCCGGGCGTGCTCACGGCCCGGCAGTTGCACGGCATCCCGCTGTCCTACTGCAACCTCTACGACGCTGACGGCGCGCTCGAACTGGTCAAGGAAATCGATCCCGCCCGCCACGCCGCCGCAGCCGTCATCAAGCACGCCAATCCCTGCGGCTTCGCCGTCGCTGATGATCTGCCCACCGCGTTCCAGAAGGCCTATGACGGCGATCCCATCGCGGCCTTCGGCGGGATCATCGCCCTCAACCGCGCCATCGACGCGGCCACAGCCGAACGTATTACGGCCGTGAAGCACAAGCTCGACGTCATTCTCGCCCCAGCCTATGAAGCCGACGCTCTGCAACTGCTGCGGGACCGCTGGAAGAACGTGCGTCTGTTGGAGATCGGCCCGCTGCCGGCGCCGACGACCCGCACGACGGCTGTGGTCTACAAACAGGTCACCGGCGGGTTGCTGGCCCAGGACCGCGATCTGACCGCTTTCGACCCATCGCAGTGGCAGCATGTGGCCGGCCCGCGGCCCGCAACGGGCACGCTGCTCGACATGACGCTGGCCATGATGGCCGTCAAGCACCTCAAATCCAATGCCGTCTGCCTGGTGCGTGACGCCATGCTCGTCGGCGCCGGAGCCGGACAGATGGACCGCCTGGCCTGCTGCCGCATCGCGGTGGACAAGGCCGGCGAGCGGGCTGGCGATGCGGTGGCCGCCTCCGACGCTTTCTTCCCCTTCCGCGACGGGCCGGACATTCTCATCAACGCCGGCGCCCGCGCCATCGTCCAGCCGGGCGGCTCGGTCAAGGACGAAGACACCATCGCCGCCTGCCGCGAGGCCGACGTCACGCTCATGTTCACCGGCCGGCGGCACTTCCGGCATTGACGGCCATGCGGATCATCGCGCAACGCACCCGCTGAATCGCCATGCTCAACGTGCTGACCATTGCCGGCGGCGTCGCGCTGATCCTCTTCGGCATCCGCTTTCTGCGCAAGGGTCTGGATCGGCTGCTGGGCGATCGGCTCGGGCAGTGGGTGCAGCGTCTGAGCCACGGTCGGCTGCGGGCGTTCTTCAGCGGCATCGGCCTGGCGGTGGTCGCGCCGTCAAGCACGACGGTCTCGCTGCTGGCGGTGCAGACCATTCATGCCGGCCACGCGGATGCCCGGCGCATGCTCGCCCTGGTCTTCGGCGCGGACGTAGGTCTGACGGCCATGGTGCTGCTCATCGCCTTGCGTGCTGAGCAGTTCGCCCCGCTGCTGGTGCTCGCGGGCGTGGGGCTCTTTCAGTTCACCCGTGCCGCACGGCCGCGGGGCATCGGACAGGCCATCCTCGCCCTGGGCTTCATCCTCATGGGCATCGGCATCATCAAGACAACCGCCGCCGCGTTCGCCGACGCGCCGGACCTGCAGACGCTGCTGACCCTCGCCCAGCGGCACGCCTACCTGATCGCCGCGATCGCCGCGGTCGTCGCCGTGGTGCTGCAATCAAGCACCGCGACCATCGGGCTGGCGATCGGCCTGGCGGCTGCGGGAACCATGAGCCTGCAAGTCGCCGTCGCGGCCGTCGCCGGCGCCAACGTCGGCATCGGCATGACCGCGCTGTTGCTGGGTTGGCGCAATCGCGAGTCCCGCCGCCTGACTCTGGCCAACCTGCTGGCCAAGATCACCATCGCCGTCGGCGCGATCGCCCTGCTGGGCATATTCGCCCCTCTGCTGGCGCGGATGCCCGGCGGGATCGACCGCCAGGTGGCCGTCGCGCACCTGCTGTTCAATGTCACGCTCGCGATCGTGTTTCTGCCGCTGGTCCATCCGTTGACGAATTTTGTGCAGCGTCTCGTACCGGTGATCGAGGGCCCTCGGCCCCGGCCGTTCGGGCCGCGGCACATCAACAGTCGGCCGACGGACAACCTGGCGGTGGCCCTCGGCCAGTCACGGGCTGAGATTCTTCGCGTCGGCGGCATCGTCCGCGAGATGTTCGATGACCTGTGGCGGGCGCTGGAGGGCAATGACCCCGCGCTCGCCCAACAGGTGCGCGAGCGCGACGACCAGGTCGACCTGCTGGAAGCAGCGATCAAGCGCTACCTCGCGGCCGTGGGCGAAAGCGAGTTCAACGACCAGGCGGCCGGCGAGCAGCTACTGCAATTGCGCTACGTCTCGGAACTGGAAAGCGTCGGCGACATCATCGACAAAAACCTCGTCGAGCTGGTGCTCAAGCGCCACCGTATGGACGTGCGCTTCTCGCCCGAAGGCTGGGCCGACCTCGAGGATTTTCACGGCAAGGTCAGTGAAAACATGGCTATCGCCGAGACAGCCTTCACCACGCGCGACCCGATGCTGGCCCAGCAACTGCTGCGGCACAAGCAGCGGATTTCGGAGCTTGACGTGGAACTGCGTGACCGCCACTTCGCCCGCCTGCGGGCCGGCACCCAGCAGAGCCACGAGACCAGTGCGATCCACCTGGACCTGCTGACACACCTGCACCGGATCAACAGTTGCATCAGCCACGTCGGCCAGGCGATTCTCCTCCAGCAGCCGCGGAATCACCACAACGAGGGTTGAACCGTGTCAGGCCAGAACCGCGGCGATCTGTTCGCGCAGGTCGCGGGCGCCGCGGGCGACGGCATCCTTCCAGTCGCCACCCTGCTTTTCGTAGGCGTAGATCACCGAGCGGCTGGCGCTGACCAGGGCGCCCGTGCCGTCGTCATGGAAGCAGGCGCGCACATCCGCGGCCGAGCCGCCTTGCGCACCGTAACCAGGCACAAGAAAAATCTGATGCGCCATCCTCTTTCGCAGACTGGCCGCATCCGCCGGCTTGGTCGCGCCGACCACCGCGCCGACGGCGCTGTAGTCGCTTTCGCCCACGCAGCCGACCCCTACCTTCGCCGTCATCTCCGCGACCGCTTCGCTGACGCAGCGCCCGTCGGCCAGTTTCAGCGTCTGCAGCGCGTCGCTGCCGGGATTGCTGGTGCGCACGAGCACGAACAGGCCCTTGCCCTGAGCGACGGCGGCCTCGATCAGGGGCTCCAGGCTGTCATCACCGAGGTAGCCGTTGACTGTGATCGCGTCGGGGCCGAGGGGCGACTGGAGGTCGCCATAAGCCGTATCCACGAGGCAGCCGGCGGCGTAGTGGGCCGCGCTGATGCCGATGTCGCCGCGCTTCACGTCGCTGACCACGATCAGCCCGCGCTGCCGGGCCGCGCTGATGACCTCGCGCAGCACCTGCACGCCCGGCCAGAGGTAGCGCTCGAAGCAGGCCGACTGCGGTTTGATTGCCGGCACGTGATCCGCCACGGCGTCAATAACCTGCAGACAGTAGTCGCGAATGACGGCGCAGGCCGCGGCCGCATCTTTGCGTGGATCGGCCGGCCCGCCGTCGCGCAAGACGGCCGGAAGACGCTCATACACCGGGTCCAGACCGACGCACACGGGCGCACCCTTCTGACGTGATGCTTCGAGGAGCCGGTCGGCGAAATGATCCGTCATCGTCGATCCATCCTTTTCTGCCGTGGGCCGATTGTACTGCATCAGTCACACACCGTCGGGCTGGGCAGCGCCGGGCCTTATAATCGCCGCCATGGCCAGGACGCTCTATCTCATCGACGGCCACGCTCAGATGTTCCGGGCCTATCACGCCATCCGCACCACGCTCAGCAGCCCCGTCACCGGCGAGCCGACGCAGGCGATCTACGGCTTCGCGGTGATGCTCTTGAAGGTGCTCAACCAGTACAGGCCCGATTACCTGGCCGTCGCGATCGACAGTCCCGGCCCGACATTCCGCGACCTGCTTTATCCGCAGTACAAATCCACACGCGAGAAGGCTCCGGAGGATTTCGCCTCACAGGTCCGTCGCATTCTCGAGATGGTCAACCTGTTCGGCATCCCTCTGCTGGGCCGCGAAGGCGCCGAGGCCGACGACGTGATCGCCACCATCGCGCTGCAGGTGGAGTATGACCAGCGATGGGCTGACACGCGGCTGCGAATCGTCTCCAAGGACAAGGATCTGCAGCAGCTTCTGTCCGACCGCGTCGAGATGTTCGACGTGCATACGGACGAACTGCTCGACACCGCGGCCCTGCACGCAAAGCACGGCATACGGCCCGACCAGGTCGTGGACATGCTCAGCCTCATGGGTGACAACGTGGACAACGTGCCCGGCGTCGACGGCATCGGACCCAAGACGGCTGCGCTGCTCATCCAGCAATATGGCTCCCTTGACGCGGTCTACGAAAATCTGGACGCGATCAAAGGCAAGCGGCGCGAGAACCTCGAAAAGGCCCGGCCGCACATGTCGCTGACGAAGCAGCTTGTGACGCTCAAGCGCGACGTGGACGTGCAGCTCGATCCCGCTGACGCGACCCCCGGGCGGATCGACATCGACGGGCTGCGCAGTTTCTTTCAGCAGATGGGATTTCGGAGGCTCGACGCCGAACTGGACAAACTCGCCAGGGCCCACGGCCACGCCGGCCAACCGGCAGCGACCAGACGCCCGTCCACAACAACGCCGCAGGCGGCGTTTGGCGGCGGGCTGTTCGACACGATCGACGATCACCCGAGCAGCATGGAGCATGTTTCCGCCCCCATCCACGTGCAGGCCGCGGAGGACTGCACCTACACGGCCGTCACCACCCGCGCGCAGCTCGACGAACTGATCGCCACGCTTGCCGCGCAGAAACTCATCGCGATCGACACCGAGACCATCGGCCTAGGCGCCGACAAGCCATTGTGCGGCCTGTGTTTTGCGTGGAAGCCCAAAGCCGGCGTCTATGTACCCATTCGTTCACCCGATCCCGCCAGCCATCTCGACGAGGCCACGGTGCTCGCCGCCCTGCGTCCCGTGCTGACGAACCCGGCCATCGGCAAGTGCGGGCACAACATCAAGTACGACCTGCGGGTGCTGCGCAGCGCCGGCGTCGCTGTCCGTGGCGTGGTGTTCGACTCGATGATCGCCGCATTCCTGGCGGGCCTGCCTGGCCGCGGCATGGACGATCTGTCGCGCTCGCTGCTGGGGCACGAACCGATCCCCATCAGCGCGCTCATCGGCCCGCGCCAGGCTGGCAAGGGCGGCAAGCGCGGCCAGCAGCAGGCGACCATGGATGCCGTGCCGCTGGAGGCGATCACCGCCTACGCGGCCGAAGATGCGGACATCACGCTGCGGTTGCACGACGCGCTGGATCCGCTGCTCGACAAACTGGAGATGCGCGAGCTGGCCGACCGCGTGGAGATGCCGCTGGTCGAGGTGCTGGCGGAGATGGAGCACCAGGGCGTCCGCGTCGATCCCGATGAGCTGCGACGTCAGGGCGACGAGCTTTCGGCCCGCGCGGCCGAGCTGCGCGACCAGTTGCACGACGCGGCTGGCGGGCCTTTCAATCCTGATTCACCCAAGCAGCTTGCCGAGGTGCTGTTCACACGACTGGGCCTGCCGGTGGGCAAGCGCACGCGCACCGGAGCGTCGACGGACATCGAAGTGCTCGAAGCACTGGCTGACGATATCGCCTTGAGCGAACAGCAGCGTCGCGTGCCCCGGCTCATGGTCGAGTACCGCCAGCTCACGAAGCTGGTGGGCACATACCTGGTGGCGCTGCGGGAGGCGATCAATTCCCGCACGGGGCGGGTGCATGCGGCGTTTCATCAGACCGGAGCCGCCACGGGCCGCTTGTCGTCCTCCGGCCCCAATCTTCAGAACATCCCCATCCGCACCGACCTGGGCCGGCAGGTGCGCAAGGCCTTCGTGGCCGAGCCGGGTTGGCTGCTGATCGGGGCGGACTACTCCCAGATCGAGCTTCGGATGCTGGCGCACCTCAGCGGCGACAAGGCCCTGACCCGGGCCTTCGAGGCCGGCCAGGACATTCACCGCTCGGTCGCTGCCGAAGTGTTCAACACGCCGCTGGACCTGGTCACAACCGAGCAGCGGGCCCGGGCGAAGGTCATCAACTTCGGCATCGTGTACGGCGTGACGGCCTACGGCTTGGCGCGGCGGATCGAGGGACTGGATCTCGCTGCCGCCCGGCAACTCATTGCCGACTACCGCCGCCGCTTTGCCGGCATTGATGCGTTTCTGGAAACCTGTATCGCCCACGCGACCAACCACGGCTACGTCAAGACAATTCTGGGCCGGCGACGGGCGATCCCGGAGATTCACTCAACCAACCCCAACCGGCGGGCCCTGGGCGAGCGACTGGCCATCAACACGGTGGTGCAGGGCAGCGCGGCCGACCTGATCAAGCTGGCGATGGTCAACCTGCACCGGCGCATACGAGACGAGGGGTTGCCGATGCGGCTGCTGCTGCAGATACACGACGAACTGGTGGTCGAGGCGCCCGAGGCTGAGGCGGCGGCGATGGCGGCGATCATCACGGACACGATGCGGCACGCGATGGCCCTGCGCGTGCCGCTGGAAGTCGAGCCGGCGATCGGCGCGAACTGGCTGGATGCGAAGTAGCGTCTGCGTCGAGCGTGGCGGGCGCAACAAAAAACCCCGCGGGCCTTGGCTCGCGGGGTCTGGATTTTCAAGGACATTTGGGACTGCGGGGGGCTGGCTTACCAGCGACCGCCGCCGCCACGACCGCCGCGATGGCCACCACCGCCTCCGCCGCCACCGCCACCAGCGCGGCTCTCGCGGGGACGGGCTTCGTTGACCGTCAGGGTGCGCCCCTCGAACTCCTTGCCGTTGAGCGCTTCGATAGCCTTGCGGGCCCCGTCGTCATCCATGGTGACGAAGGCGAACCCACGGGGCCGACCGGTTTCACGGTCGGTGACGACGGCCACTTCCTGGACCTCGCCATAGCTGCCAAAGAGGGCCTCGAGGGAAGCTTCGGTGCTGTTGAAGGACATGTTTCCAATGTAGAGCTTCACGATCTGAACTCCGAGAACAGGTGACGGCGGCTGACGGTCTTCCGAGGACAGGTCGCAATAACTTTCGATCGCTGCCAAGAAGAACTGATGCTGTCGGTCACGTTGCGAAATCGCCCTGGCCACACGGCCCGGGTCTGCGACTGTTATACCATGCCGGAGGCAAATGCAACAGGCGCAATGAAAAGACCCCGTCAGCTTTAGGCTGACGGGGTCCATACGTCGGCGATGACCTACTTTCCCGCTGAGGCAGTATCATCGGCGCGGCGGGCTTAACTGCTGAGTTCGGGATGGGATCAGGTGTTGCCCCGCCGCTATGGTCACCGACAAGACCGCGGAGGGGCGTTGGCCCGCCCGCGGCGTGAATCAAGTGGGTTGCAGCGAATCCGTCGCCTTTTTATCCGGTCGCGGCTGGCATGCCGCGGTCCGGTTTCACGTGATGTCGAGGCCACTTGCCAGTAGTGTCTTGGGGGCCTGGTAAGCCGCCACGGGATTCACAACATGGACGTGTGGTGGATCCGTGGTCGACATGATCAAGCCATCGACCGTTAGTACTGGTCACCTGAGGGTATTTCTACCTTTGCAGCTCCAGCCTATCAACCCGGTCGTCTTCCGGGGGTCTCTCGCACTTGCGTGCATGCATGTCTCATCTCGAGGGGGGCTTCCCGCTTAGATGCTTTCAGCGGTTATCCCTGCCGGACTTAGCTACCCAGCGGTGGACCTAGCGGTCCAACTGGCGCACCAGGGGTCCGTCCTTCCTAATCCTCTCGTACTAGGGAAGAATCCTCTCAAACATGCAGCGCCCACAGCAGATAGGGACCGACCTGGCTCACGCCGGTCTGAACCCAGCTCGCGTACCACTTTAATCGGCGAACAGCCGAACCCTTGGGACCGCCTTCAGCCCCAGGATGTGATGAGCCGACATCGAGGTGCCAAACCGCTCCGCCGCTATGGACGCTCAGGAGCGATCAGCCTGTTATCCCCGGGGTACCTTTTATCCGTTGAGCTACGGCCCTTCCACACGGGACCGCAGGATCACTAGAGCCCACTTTCGTGACTGCTTGACATGTCCGTCTCGCAGTAAAGCCGGCTTGTGCTCTTGCACTCGACACACGGTTTCCAACCGTGTTGAGCCGACCTTTGCACTCCTCCGTTACTCTTTTGGAGGAGACCGCCCCAGTCAAACTGCCCAACAAGCATTGTCCTTCGCCCGGTTTCACGGGATCGAAGTTAGGTCAAAAGAACGTCAAGGGTGGTATTTCAAGGATGGCTCCATCCCGGCCGGAACCGGAACTTCAAAGCCTCCCACCTATCCTACGCAT
>CAZUUQ010000016.1:0-4543 GCA_964622625.1 uncultured Phycisphaeraceae bacterium
ACGTTGAAGTCGGCCGGCACGGGGGCCGGACCGTCGTCGACTTCAACCGAGAGTTTCAGCACGATGTTGTCCAAGGCCACGGCCATGGTGTCGGCCGGCGGGCCGGGATTGGGGGAGTACAGCCAGAAGTAGGGGCTGCCCTCCGCGAACGTCACCATCCACAGAGCAATGTAGTAGTAGTCATAGGCTTCGGTGATTTCGAACGTGGTGAAACTAGGGTCGGTCACCGCGAGGTTGTTCCACTGGTCGCCTAAAGATGGAATCGCGGGTTCCTCCTGGCCGGGTCCGCTCCAGCCCCATTCCGACCAGTTGGGGTTGGTCCACAGGTAGCCGTCGAACTCGCCGTCGCCGTTGGCCGGGCCGTTGTTGTCCGGGCCGTAGCGATCCTGCCACGTGGGCAGGTCTTCTTCATTGAACCCGTAAATCCACATTTTGAAGATGCTGGCTGCTTCATGAACGCTGGGCTGCTCCACCCAGTTATTCCAGTAATAATCGAAGTTGATGTACGCCTCACCGGCCACATGGTTTTCCGGGGCAGGCAGGATCAGGCCCGCTGTTGGGCGGAAGCGGGCACCCTCCAGCACATGGTTGCCGGGGTTGAGCGGATCAAGCGAGATGTTGGTCGGGGCCGTGCCTTGGCCAAGCGCCCAGGCCGCCCGCGGATCGTCCACCGCGCTGGCGCCCCAACCGCCGATCCATTTGCCCAGATCGAATTCGGGGTGGAACTGCCATGCCCGCACCGGCTGCGTGCCGGCAGTCACTTCATCGGGTGTCAGCGGGGAGTCGGCCAACTTCAGGGCGGCTGGTGCATTTTCAAAGTCGCTCGCCGGTCCCACCAAAAGGTTGTCCGACAGCGTGACTGCCGCCCAACTCGATCCCGCGAAGGCGAGAGCCAGAGTTCCCCCCACCACGGCCAACAGCCCCCGGCCCAACACATGTCCATGTCTAAACATTGCTCAATTCTCCTTTTGCAGATGAAGAGCCATCTCCTGGATTGATCGGGTCGCCCCGGTTCGCATCGCCGCCGGGCCACGCCTCATGTGGCTACCGGTCCTCTTACCGATATGCCGCGGCGGACGGCACGCCGGATTGCTGCGCGTGAAGGCACACTGCATGCCCGCAAGTGTCGCGCAAATTGTCCAATTGGCACATGTAATCGCGCCTACTGAATCAGTGTAAACGCGATTCGCGTCGCGTCAATACAAAAATGCGGATGTGCGATGCAAAGATGCGTTTTGACGTAATTTAGACAGCAAGCTTTACCCCAGGACCACGTCCTGTCGGCGTAGGCGGGGAGGGCGGGTGCGGAGGAACGATATAGCGCTAATTGACAAGAAGCGTGCTGGTTGCCGCCCGCCCGGGTGGAAAATTCATCGAGGGGGGCGACGGATTCCGATGATGCTGATGCATAGTAAGCTCCGATAAAATATGGACTTTGCCTCCTGATGGCCCCGTCGACCGCCACTGCGGACAAGTATCGGGCGCAACTGAGCGCTGCGCTGCGCGGTGGTTGTGTCGCGGAGGTCGAGCGTCAACTGGACGGTATGGAGGACACCCTGCCGGCCGAATTGCTCGCGTCTGCGGCCGAGCTTTTCATGCGGCAGCAGAGATGGGACCGGGCGGGCGAACTGTGGGCAAGGCTGGCAGCCCACGGGCCAGCTTACGAGCTGCGCCGGCGCCTGGCTGTGAACCTGGGCGCTCTGCAACGTCATCGCCCCGGCGTCTACGCCCAGGTGCTTGCCGGCCAGAGTGGTCAGAGCGGTCAGGATCGTTACCGCGTGATGCCGGGTAGGGGGGGGCAGTTGACCCTCGGGATGGCGCAGCCAGACGGTCAGGTCCGCTGCCTCTCGCCCGACGCCGACCCGGCCGGAGCTGTGGCGGAAACCCGCCGCCAACTCGCGGACTTTCTGTCTGCCGGCAAGCCCATCGGCCTGGCGGGACTTGGCGACGGGTACCTGTTGCGCGACTTGGCGCAATATCCGCCGAAGCTGCTGTTGACCCAGCAGCATCCGGTGTTCCTCTTTGAACCGGACACGGCTCTGATCCTCGCGGTCCTGATGATCCACGACTACAGCGGGCACAACGGCCCGATCGTTCAGCGGCGGGTGCACTGGTTGGTCGGCCCGGACTGGGCTGATCGATTCGAGACGTTGCTGCGTGACGATCCCTACACGCTGGGTCCGCAGGGCGTGGTGGGGCTGGGGCCGGACTCGCCCGCGCTTCAGCGGGATGTGCAGGCCCGCACCAGTCGCGTGGCCGAGCGTGCGATGGGTATCCGTAAGCGTGTCCACGCCCACTATGCCGGGCGGACGGGCGAGCAGATGCTCGATGCGTTCAGTGCCACGCCTTCGCGCCAGCCGCGCGTTTTACTGATGACCTCACGTTTTACGACGGTGCTGCAATACGCGACGCGCGACGTGGCGGCCGCATTCGAGCAGCTCGGATGGCGCACGCGGACGATCATTGAACCCGACGACCACAAGCAGGTCACCACGTACGCCATCGCGGCGGCGCTGGATGAGTTTGAGCCGGACCTGCTGTTCAAGATCGACCATCTGAACTATGAGTACGAAGGGTTGTTTCCGCCGCAATTGCCCACGGTCTGCTGGATTCAGGATCTGATGGCGAATCTGACCTGCGCGAAAGCGGGTCAAAGCATCGATCTTTGCGAGTACGCCCTGACGTTCAACGGGCCGATGTTCATTGACCGCCATGGCTACCCGCCGGGGAAGGTCATCGACATGCCGATGATGCTCGCCCGGCCCGTGACGCTGCCGCGTAGATGGACGTGCGACGGTGATGATCTGGTCTACATGTCGAACGTCACGAAGCCCGCGTCCCGGATCGTGGCGGAGTTGACGGCCGAGGCGCCGGCATCCCACCGCGAGACCGTGGCGGAGCTGTGCGAGGCTCTGACGGCCATCTACGACCGCGGCGAGAGCGTGCCGACGCATCACGATCTGGATGTGCTGGCCGAGCGGCTGATGCGCTGCCGGGGCGAAACGACTACCGATCCCGCCCACGCCGCCATGCGCCACCAGGTCGTCCAGAATCTCTGGACGCAACTCAACATCGCTCTCTATCGCCAGCAGGCCCTGGGTTGGATGGTGGACATTGCCGAGCGGATGGGCCTTCGCGTGGCCTTGTACGGCCACGGCTGGGAAGACAACCCGCGGTTTGCCGCCTATGCCCGCGGTTTCGTTGAGCCGGGCGAGCCGATGGCCGCGCTGATCCGCCGGACGAAGATCAACCTGAATCTTGAGCCCTATCCCTGCTTCACGCACCATCGGCTGCTGGATGGACTGATGTCCGGCGGCTTCTTCCTGGTGCGGGAACACCCGGGCAATCGGCTGCTGCCGCGGCTTTCGGCCCTGTTGTTCGAGCACTTCGATGAGGACGTGCAGACCAGCGCCCAGGCCTTGGCGCAGGCGCCCGATGCGCTCCATGAGGAATTGACAGCACTGCTGCGTGACGCAGCCCGGCTGAGCTACGACGGCAGCGGCGACGCGGTACGTCAAGTCCGCTGTTGGCAGCGTGCGGGCGTGCTTGTGCGGGGCGAGCCGGTCATGACGCAGCTTGAAGAGATTTCCTTTACTGATGCAGCTTCGCTGCGCCGGCACATCGAGCGGTATGTCAATGATGGCGAGGCGCGGCGGCGGATCACGCTCGCCCAGCGTGCCTGCGTCGAACAGCGGCTGACATTCCCCGTCGGCATGCGTCGTCTGCTGCTCGAGCTGCGACGGCGTCTCGGACAGATGAAAAAAGTGCTAGGTGATTCGGGTGCGGGGAGGTAAGATGCCGTGAACAAATCCGCGTGCGCCCCGCCAAGCAGCACCCATGTCGTTCCCGCGGCCGCCCACGTGGATCAGCAGCGTGACGCATCTTCCGTTTCGTCTCAACCTGTCGTTTCATCGGATTCCGGCATGGAAGCCTCAGTCTATGACAAGCCTCGCGCACAGACCCGCGAAGCAGTCAGCAAGAAAGTCCGCGACCTGGACTGCCTGGTCGAGCACATCACGGCCGTGCGCCACGGCCAACGGATTGTGCATTGCCACGGGGTGTTCGATCTGCTGCACATCGGGCACATCCGCCACCTCGAGCAGGCCAGGCGGATGGGCGACGTGCTGGTGGTGACGGTCACCCCGGACCGCTATGTGAACAAAGGGCCGGATCGGCCTGCGTTTCCTCAGCAATTGCGGACTGAAGCGCTGGCGGCTCTGGGCTGTGTGGACTATGTGGCGGTCAACCACTGGCCGCGGGCTGTGGAAACGATCCGCTGCCTGCGGCCGGACGTTTTTGTGAAGGGCGGCGAGTTCGCGCAGCTTCAGGACCACAGCGGGGCGGTGGCGGACGAGGCGGCGGCTGTGCGGGCGGTCGGCGGGCGCATCGCCTTCACCGACGGCATCACGTTCAGCAGTTCGAATCTGATCAACCGCTACATGCCCACCGTCAGCGAGGAAGCGGCTGCGTACCTGCGCGACCTGCGCCAGCGATGCACGTCGGAAAGTGTCATCGAGTGGCTGGGGCGCGGGGCGAAGCTGAA
>CAZUUQ010000016.1:4643-6463 GCA_964622625.1 uncultured Phycisphaeraceae bacterium
CGAGCTGTCGAGATCGCCTGCGGAGCGCGGGGTTATCTGGTGGTTAACGCGCAATCTAACGCGGGGAACCTGGGCTATCACACGATATCGCGTTACCGGCGGGCGGACTGCGTGAGCATTCGTGAGAGCGAACTTCGTCTGGATGCCCGCGACCGTCACGGTCCGCTTGAGCCGCTGATCGAGCGGCTTGGCAGGCAGTTGGACTGTCAGCGCGTCGTCATCACGCGCGGGGCGCATGGCTGCGTGCTGTGGGACCGTGCCGCAGGCTTGTCGGCCGCGCCTTCGCTGGCTGGGCAGGTGCGCGACCGCATGGGTGCGGGCGACACGTTTCTGGCGGTCAGCAGTCTGGTGGCGGCGGCGGGCGGGCCGGCGGAGATTCAGGGTTTTGTGGGCAACGCGGCTGCAGCCCAGGCGGTGGCGACCGTCGGCCACCGCAGCGGCATAGACCGGGCGGAACTGTTCAAACACATCGAGTGTCTGCTCAAGTGAGAAGCCATGCCGACTCGTGTTGCGATGATGCGCGACCAACCTTCAGCCCCCGGCTCGGCCGGGGCACACATCGCCGGGGTAAACAGCGTGCAGTGGACATGGGCCGTCGTTCACCCTTTACCCGCCCTGGGGGCGATGAGGGATTGAGATGAGAAGCATCCGAACCGTGATGGTCACAGGCGGAGCCGGCTACGTGGGCGCGGTGCTGGTCCCCAAGCTGCTGGAGGCCGGCTACCGCGTGCGCGTCGTGGACTGGTATCTCTACGGCGAGGACGTGCTCGACGCGGTCAAGGACCATCCCGGCCTGGAGCAGATCAAGGGCGATATCCGCGATGAGCAGTTGCTGCGCGACCTGCTGCCCGGCTGCCAGGCGGTGGTCCACCTGGCGTGCATCTCCAACGATCCGAGCTTTGAACTGAATCCGGAGTTGGGCAAGAGTGTCAACTACGAGGCCTTCCGCCCGCTGGTGCAGGCCAGCGTCGACGCCGGCGTTCACCGGTTCATCTACGCATCCAGCTCCAGTGTTTACGGCGTCAGCGAGCAGCCGAACGTGACCGAGGAGCATCCGCTGCGGCCGCTGACCGACTACAGCCTCTACAAGGCTCGCTGCGAGGCAATCCTCCAGCAATACGTGGGCCGCGACTTCACGGCCGTCACCGTGCGGCCGGCGACGGTGTGCGGCTACTCGCCGCGGCTGCGGCTGGACCTGACGGTCAACATCCTCACCAGCGCGGCTGTGCACGACGGCAAGATCACGGTGTTCGGCGGGGCGCAGCTTCGGCCGAACATCCACATCGAGGACGTGACCGACCTGTACGTGCAACTGTTGCGCGAGGCTGACGAGAAGATTCGCGGCCAGGTGTTCAACGCCGGGTTCCAGAACCTGTCGGTGGGCGACATTGCGCGGCTCGTTCGCACCGTCGTCAAGCAGGAGATGCCGCAGCGGCAGATCATCCCGATCATCACCACGGCCACGAATGATCCTCGCTCGTATCACATCTGCTCGGACAGGATCACACGGGAACTTGGTTTCCGGCCGAGACGGACAGTCGAGAATGCGGTGCGGGATCTGGTCCGCGTGTTCCGTGACGGTCACGTGACGGACGCGACAGAGAACCCGCGGTATCGCAATCTTGCGGTAATGCGGCAGGCCCAGCGCAGCCTGATGGAGCGCGTGCCCGCATGATCCGTACCGCTGCCGCCCAACATGAAGTTCGTGATCAGGCGAATGCGGACCTGGATGTCGTCGCGCGTCGCATCCGCGGGCACGTCGTGGCAATGTCGCATCGCAGCGGGGCGGCGCACCTCGGCTCGGCCCTGTCGTGCGTGGA
>CAZUUQ010000016.1:6563-40111 GCA_964622625.1 uncultured Phycisphaeraceae bacterium
GTATGCGGCCCTGGCGCTGCGCGGCTGCTTCGACGTCGAGGCATTGGGGCAGTTCAGCCGGGCGGGATCGCGTCTGCCGCAGCAGCCGTCGCCGGGCTGTCTGCCGGGCATGGAATGGGCGACTGGCTCACTGGGGCATGGGCTGCCGGTCGGTGCGGGTATGGCCCTGGCGGCGCGCGTGCAGCAGCATGCATATCGCACGCTGGTGATCGTCAGCGACGGGGAGTGCAACGAGGGCGCTGTATGGGAGGCTGCGATGTTCGCGGCCGGTCAGCAACTGGGCCGGCTGGCGGTGGTCGTCGACTTCAACCGCTGGCAGGCCACGGGTCGAAGCACGGAGATTCTCGCGATCGAACCGTTGGCGGCGAAATTCGCGGCATTCGGCTGGCTTACGGCCGAAGTGGACGGCCACGACATCGGAGCGATCGTTGCAGCGCTGCACGAGCGCGGCGAAATCCGGGGGCAGCCGCTGGCGGTGATCGCACACACCGTCAAGGGCAAGGGTGTGTCGTTCATGGAAGACGACAACAATTGGCACTACCGCGTGCCCACGGTCGCGGAGGTTGTGGCGGCGCATGATGAGCTTGGCCTGACGCCGCCCGATGACATCGTCGACGCGGCATCAATGACGACGACGGAGGCGGGGCATGCGTAACGCTTTCGTCCACGCTATCGAGCAGGTTGCGGCCCGTGACGGGCGTGTGGTCGTGCTCAGCGGCGACATCGGCAACCGCATGTTCGACCGCTTCAAGGCCGCGTTTCCCGACCGCTTCTACAACTGCGGCGTGGCGGAGGCGGGCATGGTCAGTCTCGCGGCCGGGATGGCGTCCTGCGGCCTGCGGCCGTTCTGTTACACGATCGCGCCGTTCATGGTTTACCGGGCGATGGAGCAGATCCGCGTGGACTTGTGCTATCACCGCCAGCCGGTGGTCATCGCCGGCGTGGGGGCGGGCCTGTGCTATGCCGAGCTGGGGGCGACGCACCAGAGCTGCGAGGATCTTGCGACGATGCGCAGTCTGCCGCACATGACCGTGGTGTGTCCGGGTGATCCGGTCGAGGTCGAGTGCGCGGTGCATGCGGCGATGGAATGTGATGGGCCGACGTACCTGCGTCTGGGCAAGAAGGGTGAGTCGACGGTTCATGGCGAACGCCCCGGCTTCAAGATCGGACGCGGTATCGTGCTGCGGGAAGGGGCGGACGTTTGTCTGTTGGCGTGCGGCAACGTGCTGCCGCTGGCGCTGCGCGTGGACGATCATCTGCGTCGCGGCGGTCACGGGGCGCGGGTCGTCAGCATGCACACGGTCAAGCCGCTCGATGAGCCGCTGCTGGCGGATGTGTTCGGTCGGTTCACGCTGGTGGTGACGATCGAGGAGCATGGCCTGATCGGCGGGCTGGGTGCGGCGGTCGCGGAATGGGCGGTGGACAGTGGTGTGGATGCGCGCAAGCTGCTGCGGATCGCCACGCCGGATCATTACCTGCACGAAGCGGGCGATCAGGACCATGCCCGCGCGGCACTGGGGCTGGGCGTTGACGCGATCATTGAGCGCATCGGCCGGCGAATGAACGGGGCAATGGGCTGCGGCGAGATGACGGGCGCGATACAGGGAGCGGCGCGATGAAGACGCTGGCGGCGGTGCTTGTGCGGACCGGTGAGCCGCTGGAACTGGCGGATCTGGATGTCCCCGCGCTGCAGCCGGGGCAGGTGCTGATCGAGGTCGCGTACAGCGGCGTGTGTCACACGCAGGTGCTTGAGGTGCAGGGGCGCCGGGGTGCGGACCGCTACCTGCCGCACTGCCTGGGGCACGAGGGCGCGGGGCGCGTGCTGGAGATCGGCGCGGGGGTGAAGCGTGTGGCGGCGGGCGACCGCGTGGCGCTGTCGTGGATCAAGGCCGGCGGCGCGGATGTGCCGGGAGCGGTGTATCGCTGGTCGGGTCGACAGGTGAACGCGGGCGGCGTGACGACCTTCGGCCGCTGCCAGGTAGTCAGTGAGAATCGTCTGACCGTTCTGCCCGACAGCCTGGACATGACCGCGGCCGTGCTGCTGGGCTGCGCGTTGCCCACGGGATTCGGCGCGGTGCGCAACACAGCCGGCGCGCGCGCCGGCGAAAGCTGCGTCGTCTTCGGCTGCGGTGGCGTGGGCTTGTGCGCCATCGCCGGGGCGGCCGCGTGCGGATGCGAGCCGATCGTGGCGGTGGACGTGCTGACCGACAAGCTGGTGATCGCACGGCAACTGGGCGCGACGCACGTGATTGACGCGGCCAATCAGAATGTCGCGGCCATGCTGGCGGAAATCTGCGGCGGCGGCGCGGACATCGCCATCGAGGCCACGGGTCGCCCGGACGTGATGCGTCAGGCTCTGGAAGCGGTGCGTCCGCGCGGTGGGCGGGCGGTGGTCATCGGCAACGCGCCGCACGGCTGTGAGGTGTGCGTTGACCCGCAGCAGTTGAATCAGGGCAAGCGGTTGCTGGGCACGTGGGGTGGTGACAGCGATCCCGACCGCGACTATCCGCGGTACGCCCGGCTCCTACATTCGGGGCGGTTGAACGTGCGGCCGCTGCTGAATTGCGATTACACGCTGCAGCGCATCAACGACGCGCTGGACGACCTGGCTAACGGCCGGGCGGTGCGGCCGGTGGTGCGCATGGACGTTGAAATGGAGACGACGAACTGATGCGTGTGGGTCTGGACCTGGACAATACGATCGTCTGCTACGACGAGCTTTTCGTGCGCCTGGCGGTGGAGCAGGGGTTGCTCACGTCCGGCCAGGCGGCGGACAAGACGGCGGTGCGTGATCGGCTGCGGGCTGCGGGGCGCGAAGATGAGTGGACGCGGCTGCAGGGGTTGGCGTACGGCCCGCGGATGGTGGAGGCCCGGCCGTTTGACGGTGTGCTGGCGTTTATCGAGCAGGCGCGGCGGGACGGTGTGTCGCTGTGCATCATCAGTCATCGCAGTCGGCGGCCGTATGCGGGGCCGACTTACGACCTGCATGCCGCGGCCCGGAACTGGCTGGCGCGGTACGGGCTGGACTGGATCGAGACGCATCTGGAGGTGAGCCGCGAGGCGAAGTTCGCACGGATCGCGGCGGCTGGGTGCGATATGTTCGTGGACGATCTGCCGGAGTTTCTGGGGGACGGCCAGTTTCCGGCGCGCGTACAGCGGGTGCTGTTCGCCCCCACGGGTGGCAGTGATGACGAGGCTTGCCGTGGAGACGGCAGTGGACATTCACCATGGAAGGTGGTGCGCACATGGCCACAGATATCGCGATGGATCGTGACGCCGGCCGCCTGAGCCCGGTCGAGCTTCAGCGCGTGGTGAGCTCGCTGCTGTCGGTGGCCGGAGCGGGTCAGCGGTTCGATCTGCGCCCGCTGCAAGGGGGCGCGAATAATCGGGTGTATGGCGTGTGGTTAGAGGGTCAGCCGCGCTTTGTGGCGAAGGTTTACTTCCGCCACGCGCAGGACGTACGTGACCGCCTGGGGGCGGAGTATGGCTTCGCGCGTTTCGCAGCCGAGCGGGGTGTGAGGGCGTTGGCGTTGCCGGTGGCGGCGGATGAAGGCAGCGGCGTGGCCTTGTACGAGTTCGTTGACGGGCTGCGACCTGAGGCCGGCGAGATCGACGAGCAGGCGGTCACGGCGGCGCTGCAGTTCTTCGCGGCCGTCAACCGTCACCGCGACGACGGGGATGCAGCCGCCCTGCCCGACGCGGCCGAGGCATGTTTTTCGATTCATGACCATCTGGCCTGCGTGGATCAGCGGGTGCGGCAACTGGCGGAGTTCGTCCGTCTCAGTCCGATCGACGAGCAGGCGGCATGGTTCGCCCGCCAGGAACTGGCCGGCCGATGGGCGCATGTGCATGGCCGCGTTCTGGCCCAGACGCGCGGTGGAGGTCTCGACGTGCGAGGGGAATTACCCACCGCCATGCGCTGCCTGTCGCCTTCCGATTTTGGATTTCACAACGCCCTGCGCGACGGGAACGGGCGGTTGCGGTTCATCGACTTCGAGTATGCCGGCTGGGATGACCCGGCCAAGATGGTCTGCGACTTTTTCTGCCAGGTGAGCCGGCCCGTGCCGCGCGGGTTGTTCAGCGACTTCGTCACCGGCGTCGCGGCCGCGCTGGGGCAGGGCGACAGCCAGCTTGCGACGCGGGCGCGGCTGTTGCTGCCTGCTTATCAGGTCAAGTGGTGCTGCATCATGCTCAACGAGTTTCTCGCACCGGGTCGCGCGCGGCGGGCGTTTGCGGCCGGTGAGGGCGAGAAGATGGCGGGGATCGATGCCGAAGCCCGCAAGGGCGAGCAACTGGCACTGGCGCGCCTCGCGCTGGGGCGTGTCACCGAGCCGGAGGGATTGACGCCGGATGCGGCAGCTTGATTGTGCGTACTGATCGGATGAAGGGAGACGCTTCGTCGTGATTCGCAAGGTTGTGGTGCTGGGTTCGAACGCGTTTTCCGGGCAGGATTTCGTGGACCTGCTGCTGGAGGCGACCGACTGGCGGGTGATCGGCGTCAGCCGTCGGCCGCAGGGCTCGGCATTATTCTGCGGCTACCGGCTGCGCGACGCGGCGACGTTGGAACGATTCCGTTTCGTGCAGGCGGACATGAACCACGATATGGACGCGCTGCTTGCGATGCTCGATGCCGAGCGACCCGACGCCATCGTCAACTTCGCAGCCCAGAGCGAGGTCGCGCCGAGCTGGCGGCATCCGGAGCACTGGTTCGCCACCAACACCGTTGCGCTGGCGCGTCTGGTCAATCACCTGCGCCAGTGTGACTACCTGCAGCGTTACCTGCATGTCTCGTCGCCGGAGGTTTACGGCACCTGCAGCGGCATGGTGCGTGAGGACGCGCCTTTCAACCCGAGCACGCCGTATGCCGCATCGAAAGCCGCGGCCGACATGCTGCTGGATGTTTATCGGCGGCAGTATGGCTTTCCGCTGCTGACGGTGCGGGCGACGAACGTGTATGGCCCGCGGCAGCAACTTTTCAAGATCGTGCCGCGCGCGGCGATCTACATCAGGGCCGGCCGGGTCATCGAGCTGCACGGCGGGGGAAGGGCGGTCAAGAGCTACATCCACGTGCGCGACGTATCGCGTGGTGAGCTGATGATGCTCGAACGCGGTCAGGTCGGCTCGATTTATCACCTGTCGCCGGACGGTGGCGTGGCGGTGTGTGATGTGGTGGCGGCGATCTGCCGGCGGATGGGGGCGGACTTTGAGCAGGCCACGCGGATCGTGGATGAACGGCCCGGTCAGGACGCGGCGTATGTGATCGACTCGACGCGCGCGCGTGACGAGCTGGATTGGCGGCCGACGGTCGCGCTGGATGAGGGACTCGATCAGGTGGTGCGCTGGGTCGACGCGAACTGGACGGCGATCGAACGGCAGACACTGGAATATGCACACCAACCGTAAGCACTGGGGCAGTTGACTGTGACCGACCATCAGGCGACGACAACACGTGAGCCGCAGTATCAGCGGTGTCTCGATCTTCGCGATCAGGGGGCGCTGACGCGTCTGGGGCTGATGAGCGGGCAGACGTGGCACGACGATCCGAAGCGGCTGGCGTTCGTGCTGGCGCGGTACAAGTTCGTGGCGCGGATGCTGGCGGGTCGACAGCACGTGCTGGAGGTCGGGTGCGCTGACGCATTCGCCACGCGCATCGTGCAGCAGGCGGTGGGGCGTGTGACGGCTGTGGATTTCGACCCGCTGTTCATTGAGGATGTGAAGCAGCGGATGCATCCGGCCTGGCCGCTGGACTGCCGCGTGCACGACATGCTGGCCGGACCCGTGCAGCACGAGGCCGGACTGTTTGACGCCGCTTACTGCCTGGACGTGATCGAGCATATACCAGCGGCTGATGAGCATCGGTTCATGGGCAATGTGGCGGCATCGCTGTCGCCGCATGGTGTGGTGTTGGTGGGCTCGCCTTCGATTCACAGCCAGACATATGCCTCGCCGCCCAGTCGCGCGGGCCACGTCAACTGCAAGGATGAAGCGGGTCTGCGCGACCTGGTGGGCGGGTATTTCCATCACGTTTTCATATTTTCGATGAACGACGAAATGGTGCATACGGGCTTTACGCCGATGGCGCATTATCTGCTGGCCCTGGGCTGCGAGCGGCGCGTGGTGGGGGATGCGCCGGCATGAACGCGATATCGGGCACATCGTCGAAGCCGGCGGCCGCACCGGTGCTGGTGGTCGGGGCTGATGGTCTGATCGGCGGCGCGCTGTGGCGGCGGGCGCGGGCGGAAGGTCGGCCGGTGATCGGCACGACGCGGCGCGCCGCGGTGAATGAGGTCGAGGACAATGGGCGGATTCACCTTGACCTGGACGACAATCCCGACGCGTGGGCGCTGCCGCAATCGATCGGAGCGGCGTTCCTGTGTGCGGGCGTAACGGGCATCGATGCGTGTGAGCGTCAACCGCAGGCGGCGCGACGCATCAATGTCGAGCGGACGTGCGTTCTGGCGGACAGGCTGCTGCAACGTGGCGTCCATGTGGTGTTGCTCTCGACCAATCAGGTTTTCGACGGCACGCGGGCGCACATGCCGGCCGATGCGGCGCATGGGCCGCGGACTGCTTATGGTCGGCTCAAGGCGGAGACGGAGCGGCATCTGCTGGCTGCGGGGGGCGCGGTCACCGTGCTGCGATTGAGTAAGGTTGCGGCGACATTGGGGGCGCTGTTGCGAGGATGGGCGGGGGTGCTGCGAAGCGGACGAGCCATCAACCCGTTCGCTGATATGTGGGCTGCGCCGCTTGCGGTGGAGTTTGTTGTCGAGGCGCTGCTTCGCATCGTGGATCGTCGTGTGACCGGCGTGGTGCAGGCGTCGGCCACGGGAGATGTGACGTATGCCGACATGGCGCGGCGTCTGGCAGCAGCGCTGGGCGTTGACGCGGCGCTGGTGGAAGCGATTGCTGCCTGTGATGGTTCCGCAGCCCCCACGCATATCCCGCGTCACACGACGCTCGATACGGCGCGGCTCGCAGATGAACTCGATATGCAAGCCCCTGTGCCGTGGGTCGCGATCGATCATCTCGTGATGGGGCTGATCGCGGCCTCGTTGCCGGAGAGCGCGCATGCATGAGGCCGGTCCATATGCGACCACGGGCGCCACCCTTGCCCGGGAAGAAGCCGTGATGTGCCACGCATGCGGAGCGGCGCGCGTGGTGGAGAACCTCGCGTTTTCCAGCCTGCGACGGGTGTCATCGGATTGTGTGCCGCAGCCGGCGGGCGGGCGATTGGGTGCGTGCCCGGCCTGCGGACTGGTGCAGGCGTGTGTCGATGAGGCGTGGCGGAAACTGGCCGCGTCAATCTATGAGGCTTACGCGATTTATCACCAGGGCGGCGGGGCGGAGCAGGCGGTCTTCGAGCAGGGCGAGGGCCAATCCATGCCGCGATCGCGCCGGCTGGTGGATGCGATGCTGCAATGCGTGTCGTTGCCGCAAACAGGTCGCGCTCTGGACATCGGCTGTGGAAACGGGGGATTTTTGCGGGCGCTGTCGGCAGCGCGGCCCGGCTGGTCGCTGGCGGGCACGGAGCTGGATGGCCGGCATCGCGAGGACGTGCTGGCGATCGCGGGGGTGCAGACGTTCGTCGCCACGGCCGATCCGGCGGATGTGGAGGGGCGGTTCGATCTGGTCAGTCTTGTGCATGTGCTGGAGCACATCGTGGACCCCGGCGACTTCCTGTCGCGCGTGGCGGATCGGCTGGCGGACGAAGGTGTGCTGCTGATTCAGGTTCCGTACTACCCACACAATCCCTTTGAGCTGCTCATTGCCGACCACTGCTCGCACTTCAAGCCGGCGACGCTGGCGCGGCTGCTGCGGGCGGCTGGCCTGCGGCCGGTGCATGTGTCAGTGGACTGGATTGCCAAGGAGTTGTCGGTGGTGGCTGCGGATGGTGTGTGTGAGCCGGTCACGCTTGAACCGGGCACGCAACTGGCGACGGCGGTCGATTGGCTGCTGGAGACGCGCGATGCGGCACGGCGGGTTGCGCGGCAGGCGGGGCGGCCGATCGCGGTGTTCGGCACGTCGATCGCCGGCACGTGGCTGACGGCTGAGCTGGGCGACGCGGTCGGGTTGTTCGTGGATGAGGATGCGGCCCGTGTCGGGCTGCGGCACATGGGCCGGCCGATTGTGTCGGCGACTCAGGTCGAGCCGGGAACAGATGTATTCATTTCGCTGCCGACACCGCTGGCGAGGGTGGTGGCGTCGCGCGTCCGTCGCGACAATGTGCGTTACCATCTGCCTGCGCCACTGGCGACATGGTCGTGACTGCCGCGCAACATGGGCCCTCATGGCTGAAATCAACCTGCTGAACATGTACCCTCGTGCCGATCGCCCGATCGAACAGCGCGGCCGCGTGATCACCGAGGATGTGCGGGCGGTGGCGCGGCAGTATGGCCGGGAGTTCTTTGACGGCGACCGGCTGTACGGATACGGCGGTTACCGCTACGACGGACGCTGGGTGCCGATCGTGAAGCACATCGCGGAGCATTACCGGCTTGACTCTGACGCGGCGATTCTCGACATCGGCTGCGCCAAAGGCTTCATGCTGCACGATTTTCGTCACTTGCTGCCCGGCGCGAGGCTCGCGGGGCTGGACATCAGTGAATACGCCATCGAGCATGCTATGGAATCGGTCAAGGCCGACCTCGTCGTCGGCTCGGCCGATGACTTGCCGTATCCTGACACGAGCTTTGATCTGGTGCTGTCTATCAACACGATCCACAACCTCCCGGCCGATCGGTGTCGGCGGGCGCTGCAGGAGATGATGCGCGTCAGCCGGGGCCATGCTTTCGTCACCGTGGACGCCTGGCGCGACGAGCGGGAGCGGCAGCGGCTGATGCAGTGGATGCTCACCGCGTACACTTACATGAGCGTCGAGGACTGGAAGCGATTCTTTGACGAGGCGGGATATCGCGGCGATTACTACTGGTTCATCGCATGAATCACGAGGATGCACGTCCATGGGTCAAGCAACGGACATGACCACGGGCGCCTTGCCGCGTCAGCCCCGCATCACGCAGGCGTTGATTCTGGTCGCGCTGGCGGCGCTGGGGATCACGGTCTACCTGACAATCGCCAGTCTTGGTCGCATGCACGTGGCCGGCTGCGGGGACGACGCGGGCTGCGACCGTGTCCTGGCGTCGTCCTGGTCGAGCTGGCTGGGCGTGCCCACGTCGCTGCTGGCGGCGCTGGTCTGGCTGACAGGACTGGCGGCGGCCACGGGGTGTGCCGTTGCACGGCGCGATGAAGCGCGACGACTGGCGTGGGGCGTCGCGCTCGCGGTGGGGCTGGTCGCCGGCGGCGCAGCCCTGTGGTTCATCGCTCTGCAGTTGTGGGTGCTGCGCGAGATTTGTCTCTATTGCATGACGGCCCACGCGTTGGCGCTGCTTTTTGCCATGCTGGTGATGGTCGGTTTCGCACGTGTCGGCGTCGGCCGCGGCCCGACTGCGGCGGCGGTGATCGCGGGGGCCGCGGGGGTGGCCGTGCTGATCGCGGGGCAGATGCTCAGGCCGGATGCGAGGCATGTCGAACTGGAGATCGCCTCGCTGGCTTCACCGCCCGCGCAAGCCGTCGATCCGTCGCAGCCTGCGGCCGCGGCCGACCGTGGTGTGATCCGCGACAGCGGCCCCGGTCCGGAGCGCACGATCTCCATCGGCAACTTCGTGACCTTCAAGGCTCACGACGTCGCGATGGTCGGCTCACCCGACGCGCCGCACATCATCGCCGTGTTCTTCTGCTACACCTGCCCGCACTGCGCCGACCTGCACCGATCGCTCGCGGCCGCCCGGCAGCGTTACGGCGCATCGCAATTCGCCATTGCCACTTTTCCCACGCCGCTCGAAGGGCGGTGCAATCCCGCCCGCGTCGGCATGCCCATGTTGCCGCGTTACGAGGGTGCATGCGATTACGCCATGATCGCCCTGGCGGTCTGGAGGGCCGATCCCGCGAGGTTTGAGGCGTATGAACATTGGTTTTTCGCGGCCCGTGACCTGCGGCCCATTGACGAGGCTCGCGCTTACGCGGCCGAGTTGGTCGGACGAGAGAGATTCGAGACCTTCTTCGACGAGCCGGCGACTCGCGCTCTGCTGGATCAGGGCGTGGCTTTCATGAACAGCTTTCCGCCGGACCGCGTGACCGTACCGATGACCTTCATGGGCCGCAGCACCCTCCTGGCCGGCGCACCCACGCAGGCGGAACTGTTCCGCCGCATCGAAGACGAATTCGGCTTGTCGCCCATTGGGACCGGCGGCAACGATGCAAGCGAACCGTGAAGCAGCGGTTGACCGCCGTCGTCGTGTGTCCCTGCACCGGGCGGCATCGCATCGCGATTTGCGTTGACTGAATGATTGCCTACTTTGCGAATCCCGCCTCCGTGCGTTTGAACCGGAATATGAGGATTCTGACGAGATGACTGCGACCGCCTCCGTCCGCCCCGACGCCGATGTCCTTGCCATCCTGCCCTTCGATCAACTGCTATGTCGCGAGCCACTGGAGGCGATGACGCGACAACTGGCTGAACATCACACCAAGAGCGTGCTGATCCGCAGCGGCGGCAAGGTGGTGTTCGAGTGGTATGCCCCCGACCATGGCCCCGACAAGCGGCACTACATCGCCTCGACGTCCAAGGCTGTGGTCGGTGGCCTGTCGCTGGCGCTGCTGATCGGCGACGGCCTGATCGATCCGGACGCGCTTGCAGCCGATTACATCCCCGCGTGGCGCGACGATCCCCGCAAGGGAAAGATCACCATTCGCCACCTGGCGACGCACAGTTCCGGCCTGCAGGACGCGCACATGGACGGCGTCGAGCATGGCGACCTGCCCGGCTGGATGGGCGACTTCTGGAAACGCAGCCCCGACCCGTTCACCATCAGCCGCGATCTGGCCCCCGTGCTCTTCGAGCCGGGCGAGCAATATCACTACTCGAACCCCGGCATGGCGATGCTCGGATGGGTGCTGACCGAAGCGCTGCGTCGGGCCGACGTGCCGCACCGCGACCTGCGCACGCTTCTGGCCGAGCGCATCTTCAAGCCGCTGGGGCTGCGCGACAGCGAATGGGAGATCGGCTACGGCCAGACATACGAAGTCGACGGCCTGCCGCTGGTGGCGACGTGGGGCGGCGGGAGCTTCACGGCCGAGGCCCTGGGGCTGATCGGCCAACTGTTGCTGCAGCGCGGCCAGTGGGATGGTAAGGCGCTCATCAAGGCCGAAGCCCTTGACATGGTGCTTGCCGACGCCAAAACGCCGCGCCCGGACCGCGACGCCGATCCCTTCGCGCCCGCCAGCGGTCTGGGATTCTGGATCAACAGCGCCAAGGACGGTCCGTGGCGCTCGCTGCCGCCCGACGCCTTCGCCGGCGCCGGCGCGGGCAACCAGATCATGCTCGTGCTGCCCAAGCTCGACATGGTCGTCGTGCGCCAGGGCGGTGACCTCGGCGGCAACATGCGCGGTGGCAGGAGCGGTAAGACGATGGCGTTCTGGGAGGCCTTCGACACATTGCTGTTCAAACCGCTGATCGCGGCCGTGCGCCCGCCAGTCCCCCTCAGCCCGGTGATCCGCGACATCCGCTGGGATCCGCGCGACACCATCGTCCGCCACGGCTATCACTGCGACCTGTGGCCGATGACGTGGGCGGACGACGACTGGCTCTACACCGCCTGGGGCGACGGCAACGGCTTTGAGCCGCACATTGAGGTGCGCTGCAGCATGGGCATCGGGCGCGTGCAGGGCTTTCCGCCGAAACTCACCTGCGAGAACGTGCGCTCCGCCGATGCGGAGGACCGCGGCGACGGCCGCAAAGGACGCAAGGCCAGCGGCATGCTCATGGTCGACGGCGTGCTCTACATGCTTCGCCGCAATGCCGATCAGGACGGCCGCATGACGCAGCTTTGCTGGTCGACCGATCACGGCAGGCACTGGACATTCGCCGAGTGGATGTTCGAGCGCTTCGGCGCGGCCACATTCCTGAACTTCGGCAAAAACTACGCCGGCGCCCGCGATGACTGTGTGTACCTCTACGCCCACGACCGCGACACAGCCTACCTGCCGGCCGACCGCATGATCCTCATGCGCGTGTCGAAGGACCGGCTGCGCCATGCCGAGGCGTATGAGTATTTCGTGGCCCGCAGCGACGACGGCTCGGCCCGGTGGTCGATCGACATCGAACAGCGTGGCGCGGTGTTCACGAATCCCAAGAGCTGCATGCGCGGCGGGGTGACGTACAACGCGGGCCTGAAGCGATACCTCTGGTGGCAGCAGCTTCCGCGCAGCCTGGACGCGGCGTCGGACACGCGCTTTCACGGCGGCATGGGCGTCTACGACGCGCCCGAGCCCTGGGGCCCGTGGACCTGCGCCTACTTCCGCGAATACTGGGACGTCGGCGGCGGCGAAAGCGGCAATTTCCCCACCAAGTGGATGAGCGGCGACGGACGGCGGGCGTTCCTGGTGTTCTCAGGCAACGACTACATGTCGGTGCGCGGCGCGGAGTTTGTGCTGCACTGATCGCGCATCAGTCCGCCGGCACGACGTGGCACGCGCCGTAACCGGTCTTGGCCACGTATTGCTGGTGGTACTCCTCCGCCCGCCAGAAGGTCCCGGCCGGCTCGATCTGTGTGACGACCGGGCGCTTGAATCGCCCCGACTCCGCAAGCTTCTGCTTCGATGCCTCAGCCGCCTTCCGCTGCGCGTCGTTGTAGGTGAAGATCGCCGAGCGGTACTGGCTGCCGAAGTCCGGACCCTGCCGGTTGAGCTGCGTCGGGTCATGCATCCGCCAGAACAGGTCGAGAAGCTGCTCGTAGCTGACTTTGGCGGGGTCATATGTGACGTGCACGACTTCCGCGTGACTGGTGGTGTCGGTGCAGACCAGTTGATACGTCGGCTTTTCGACATGCCCGCCGCTGTAGCCGACGGCCGCGTCCATAACGCCGGGCAACTGACGGAACGCATGTTCCACGCCCCAGAAGCAGCCGGCCCCGAACATGGCTTGTTCATAGCGGCTGCTGTCGGCATCCTGATCGGCAGGCGGATTCTGCGTCGGCTGCGACTCCGGAGGCAGCGGCTGGTCCCTGGGGACGAACTTCAGGGCCGCCGAGTTGATGCAGTAGCGCTTGCCCGTCGGCCCCGGCCCGTCGTCGAACACGTGGCCCAGGTGCGAGCCGGTGCGGGCATCGAGCACCTCGACGCGCACCATGCCGTGGCTGCGGTCGACGCGCTCGATCACGTGGGCCGGGTCGATCGGCCTCGTGAAGCTCGGCCAGCCCGTGCCGGAATCGAACTTGTCGGCTGAAGAAAACAGCGGCAGACCCCCGGCCGCCGCGACGTAGACGCCCTCTTCATGGTTGTCGTGATACTCGCCGGTAAACGGCCGCTCCGTGCCCGCCTGGCGCAGCACACGGTACTGTTCGGGCGTGAGCTGTTGGCGCCAGGTTTCCTCGTCCACGTTGGGCGGCGTCAGGTCATATCCGCTGGCCGAGCACGACGCGCCGGACGGCAGCGGCGGTGTCTGTGCCCGATCCGCAGCGGGCTTGGCGAAATCGGGACGCGATTGAGCTTCAGCCATGTCGTAACTCCGTGTCAGAACAATCGCCGCCAGACCGACAGCCACCGCCAGCAGCAGGATCAGCCGGTTGCGCGACTGGCACATGGGGCAGGACATCATGGAGGCTCCCGCGCGGCGATGTCGAGTCAGCGGCCGTACCGTGCCGCGCTGCGGCCGGCCGCGGTCACGGCATCTTAGGCGCGTGCCGCCGCGACGGGCCAGCGTGGGCAGGCTTATCGCAGCGCACGCGCTACAATGCCCGCCGCTGATTCAATGATGCATGTGGAGAGGCCATCATGAGTGTTGTGTCTGTTTTATTGGATGGCTGGCAGCAGAACTTCGCGGCCATGCGGCGCCTCTGGCCGACGCTGCCGCCCGACCGTATCACCGCCCAGCCGCAGGGTGTCGTGAACCATCCCGCCTGGACCGTATCACACATGAACCACTACCACCCGGCCATCCTGTGCATGGCTCGCGGCGAGCCGGTCAGCGACCCTGGCCTGCATTCCGAGGCGGGGCGCTACGATGCCGGCTCGACGCCCGTCGATGATCCCGGCCTGTATCCCACCCCGCAGCAGCTATGGCAGACGTATCTGGCGGGCCACGAACGCATCGCGGTCGCGCTGGCCGGGGCTGGCGACCGACTGCTCAACCAGCCGCCCGGACTGCCGCGCTGGGCCGCCAGCTTTGCCACCACGGCCACGATCCTCAGCTATCTGATGGTCTATCATGAAGCAACGCACATCGGTCAGGTGATGGTCTGGCGGCGGGCCATGGGTATGGCTCCGCTGGAGTGAGTGAAAACGGCTGCGACTTGCTGGCTGGCCGGACGATGTGGCGCGGGAGCTGGTGATGTCTTCCTGGTCGTGTCCGTACTTTGATGAAAAGGGTGACTGGTGTCGGCGGCTGGATACCGCATGTGTACCCGGGCGCGGGGGATGCGTGCTGCCACGCAATCTCCGTTTCGCCATCCCGCCGTCGCAGCGCGGGGCTGTGCCGCCGGGCTGTCGCCCCGACCACGAGGAGCCTCCGCAGCCGCCCTCGCCTGGTCAGCCGTCGCGGCCCGAGAATCGGCGATCGAAGTCGATGCACGACGGTGTCGAGACCTGGTGCGACACATGCAGTTGCGAGCCGGAGCCGCGCTGGGCAGACCTGGCCGAGGAGCTGGAGCGCGAAGCGCGACGCGATCGCGGCGAATAGCGCTTCACGGCTGCGGGACGAGCCGATGGACATCCGAACCAAGCGCGTTTACGACCCACCGGCCGAAAACGATGGCTACCGCGTGCTGGTCGACCGCATCTGGCCGCGGGGCATGAAGCGTGATGAGCTGGCGATCGACCGGTGGATGAGGAATATCGCACCATCCACAGAGCTGCGGAAGTGGTTCAATCACGACCTGGCGCGATGGGACGCATTTCGAAAGCGCTACTTCCAGGAACTCCATTCCCACGCGGACGCCTTGCGCTCGCTGCTTGAGGAAGTGGGCGATGGCCCTCTGACGCTGGTATACGCCGCCCGCGACCAGCAGCACAACAATGCCACGGCCTTGCGTGAATATCTGCGAAAGTTGCGGAAAAGTTGAGGCTCACGGCCGCATCGGTCCCGGCGTGCCGGGGCCGGTGGCCAGGGTCGGGCTCCCGCCTGACGACGGCTGGGCCTGCCACAGGCGTAGATGCGCGTCGTAGCGTCGCTGCACGGCCTCAAGGTCGGTTTCTGACTCACCCCACGGGTCGTCGCCGTCGATCAGCACGCGGATCGCCCGCCCGTCAGCGAAGCCGAAGCTCAGACTTCCCGCTCGACGCTGTTCAATGCTGTCGCGCTCGTCCTCCGGGAACATCTCCCGCCGCGCCACCGTGTGGCTGAGCATGCCGACGAAACTGTGCCGATCGTTCGGCTCCGCGATCAGGATCGTGCGCGACGGCTCCTCGATCCGGTCGGCCGCGTAGTTGACCAGGAATCGGTTCATCACATAGTCGGTGTACCACAGCCACTGATCTTGCGGATTGGCTGGCGGCTGAGCCTTGCGATGGTCGTCCACCACCGGGCAGTCGACCAGCATCGGGTCGCTGCCCTGATACCCCAGTTCGATCAGCCGGCCGTACCAGGAGGCCTTGAAGTCGTCTTCGTCGACGGGGATCGGCGCGTGGGTGAAGTCGCTGACCTGGGCGCTGGTCCAGGGCCGGTGGTCGTAGGGCAGTCGGTTGTCGTGGTCGGGCGCGTGGGCCTGCACGTTCTGGGTCAGACTGCGGGCGGTCGCCTGGCACTGGGCCATCGCCGCCGTCAGCCGCGATCGGCCCAGGGCCGGGAGCAGGAATCCGATCAGCAGGCCGATGAGACCGATGACCACCAGCAGTTCGATCAGCGTGAACCCATGCCGCCCGATCTGCGGGAGCGGGATCGCCTCGGTCGAAGCGTGGGAATATGACGGCAGAATCAAGGAACGTGCCATGACGTCAGTCTAACGTCTGCGGCCGCGAATCGGAACAGGCAATTACTATTTGAGGGTCGCGTAGCTCTGGCCGTCCGCTGGACCACGTGCCGCCCATGGTTGGCCGCGCCTTTAATGTGTGGGCGGGCCGTAGCGCACATAGTCCATGTCGTTCATGGTGATCGTCTTCCAGTAGAAGCGCACGCCGCTGCTTGTCATTACGGCATTGCCCATGGCCGGTGGGATGAAGATGTCAGGATAAATCTGCTGCATCGGTGTGCGCGCCGGGTAAGGCTCGTCACGATCGACGGCGACGCGCGTCACGTGACCGTCGACGAAGGAAAAGGACAGGCTGCCGGCCTTGCGCTGCTCCAGGTCGGTCCGCCCTTTGCCGCCCATGGTGAACCAGTTTCTGCTGGCGATGCTCTCCTCAAAGATGGTCACGGATCCGCGTGCCTGATTCGGCTCCAGCACCAGCGCGCAGCGGGACGGCTCTTCGGCTGTCTCGGGCCGCTGGTTGATGGCGTAGCGGCAGATGACGTAGTCGGTGTACCAGACGCGTTGTTCACCGGGAGCAAGGGTCGATATATCCTCCGGCAGCTTGCGGTGGTCATCCACCACCGGGCAGTCGAACGCGAGCGGATCGTCTCCGATATAGGTACCCCGGTACAACTGACCGAACCACGATTGGTCACGCGCCTCCATCGTCTGGGGAGCGCTGCTCACGTTGCCTCGCATATCCGGCGGCAGCTTGCGTTTGTCCGAATCATAAGACAGCATCGCCTGCGTGAGGCTGCGGCTGTTGGCCGCGCAACTGTTGCGCCAGGCCGACATGCGGGCGGCGCCCAGCGACGGCAGGAGAATCCCGATCAGCAGTGCGATGATCGAGATGACCACCAGAAGTTCGATCAGCGTGAAGCCGTGTCGTCGGCCCTGCTTGCCCAATGCTTTGCTCCCAGGCGCCGATACGCCTTGCGGCCGAACGGCCGCATCACATGAAAAACCCAAACCGATACATCAGCATACGCTTCTATGACGGGCGAAGATTGTGGGATTGCGAAAAACGCTCGCCCGCATGCGTCACCAGCGCTGCCGCGAGCGACCGATTTCGACAGTCCCAAGGCCCCGCCAGCCGACATTGGACATGCGGACCCTCCGCGCCATCATGACCGTCAGCACCCGGCCGCGCCGGCGTCATGGGGCGATAATGTGGCGAGAGCGTGCCGGGGAGATTCGCGCCCTGCCGAACACCGGCGGACGTACCCCATGGTCACCACCATCCTGAAAATCCTGGTTCTGGCCGGCGGGCCTGATCGCGAACGCCCGGTCAGCCTCGTCAGCGGACGGGAGATTGCCGCGGGCCTGCGCCGCGCCGGCCATGATGTGCTGATGCGCGACATCGGCCCGGACGATCTGTCAGCTCTGGATGAATTCACCCGCTGGGGCGGCGACGCGATATTCCCGGCTCTGCACGGCCCATGGGGCGAGGGCGGAGGCCTCCAGCGGATTCTCGACCAGAGACACCTGTCCTACGTCGGCAGCCGGGCCGCCGCCGCCGCCCTGTGCATGGACAAGCTCGCCACCAAGCAGCGCTGGGCCGAGCTGGGCATGCCCACGCCGCCCTGGGAGTTGCTGCAGCCCGCATTGGCCGCGACGCTTGACCCGCCGGTGGTTCTCAAACCTCTGTGTGAGGGCAGCAGCATCGATGTGGCTGTCTGTCGCGATGCCGCCGCCCTGCACGCCACGCGTGAGCGGCTCCATGCCCGGCACGACACGCTGCTGGCCGAGCGATGCATCGATGGCCCGGAGCTGACCGTCGGGATCATTCCCGCCGATCCGACCGCGAACGCGACAGAGCGGGTACTTCCCGTGATCGAAATTCGCCCGGCCACAGGCTTCTTCGACTATGCCGCCAAGTATGAGCGTGACGACACGGTGCACAACTACGACATCGACCTGCCACCCGCGGTGCTCGACGAGGTCAGCCGCCTGGCCCTTGAATCGCACCGCCGGCTGGGCTGCCGCGACCTGAGCCGCGTCGATTTCATGATCGACAAGCAGGGCCAACCCTGGATGATCGAGGTCAACACACTGCCGGGTTTCACGCCGCATTCACTGGTGCCCGATGCCGCCGCGAAGGTCGGTATCGATTTTGCCGCCCTCGTCGACCGTCTCGCCCGCGTCGCCGCGGCCCGCCAGCGCCGCGAGTCGCCGGCCGGATGCCGTTGAGCCGTTGATTTGCTGATCCGCTGACTTGTTGGAGTGGCGATACATGTGGGATTGGATGCGTGAGAAGTTCAAATTCGGCCGGAAGCGTCGTGGCAAGGGCGCCAGGCGCCGCGGTCCCGGCCCGAGCTGGGATCCACAGGCGACCTTGCGCGGCCTGCGGCGACTGGGTATCGCGATGCTCGTGCTGGGTCTTATGACCGGCGCCGTCTGGTCCGAGGGGCAACTGCTCACCTACGCGCGCCAGCGTCCGCTGCCGCCGGCCGGGCCGCAGCAGGTCATTCTCGTCGATGTCCCCACCTGGATGAGCCCGCTCACCCAGCAGGAGTTGCAGACCCGCGCCGCCTGGGCGATCGACGGCGATCCGTTTTCATCCCGGGCCTTGGAGAGCGCCGCGGCCGCCCTGGAACAGACCGCCTGGGTGCGGCAGGTGCTGCGCATCGAACGCGACGGCGGCAGTGGTGCGCGGATCATCGCCGCCTATCGCCGCCCGGCCGCATTGGTCGAACACTCCGGCGAGTACTACCTGACCGCCATCGACGGCGTGCGCCTTCCGGGCGTGTACATGCCCCATCAGGTCAATCCCGTCGGCCTGCCCACAGTCGTGGATGCGCGCGACCGTGTGCCGCGCGAGGGCGAGGGCTGGGGCGATGACGTGATCGCGGCCCTCGACCTGATCCGCCTGCTTGAGCCGCAACCCTACTTCGAGCAGATCCGCAGCATTTCCGTGCGTGACGAAGCCGGCCGCGTCCGCCCCGCGCTGCTGACCGGTCGGCCTGGGGCGGCCGTGTTCTGGGGCCGGCCCGTCGGACAAGAGCAGCCCATTGAGGTTGCTGCGGATGTCAAGCTGCGGAATCTTGAAACGGTCTACCGGCAGCGAGGTTCGATCGACGCCGGCGGCAAGCGGGTGCACATCTACGGCCCGGCCATCTTCGTCGAACGCCAGGGCATGGACGCAACGGGTGAGTCGGTTCGCGGGGTCAGCTACACTTGGTGAGTGTGACCAACCTGCCGCATGACACCACGTTGCCGCAGCCGCCCCCGGCAGATGGCGGCCGCACCACCTGCGGTCGAGGCGTGACCTGGCCCACCGCCAGCGGGCTTATGCTCGGCTGGTGTCTGTGGCTGCTCGTATCGTGGATATGGGCGACGTGGATGAGCTACGGCTCGGTGCTGCTGTGGCAGCGGGCCGTATCGTTGACTGCCGCCAGCCGGTTCATGCTTGCGGCCGCGCTGGTGGGCATGATGACCGCCTGGCCAGTGCTGCGGCTCAGCCAGACCCTGCCATCCGCGCACAGGCCGGGTCCGCGGGTTACAGGGCTGGTCTGGATGCTGCGTGACTGGGTAGGCTTGAACCTGGTTCTGGCGGCGGTGGTGCTGTCGCTGGCGATGGGGACGGGCTGGCGGCTGCCTCAAATCATGGTTTTGCTGGCGCTGGCGGGCGGCTGGAGTATGCTTGCCGGCCTGCTGATCGCCTGGGGCGCAGCGGCGCATCACGAAATGGCTCGGACGCTGCTGGCCGTCGGCTGCATGCTATTGCTGGCTGGCCACAACTTTTTGCCCGTGCGGCAGATATGGGCAATTTCCGGTCCGGCGTCGGCGTGGGACGCCAACACGGGCGCGGCGATGGTCGGACCGCTGTGGATGGTCGCTGCCGGGATAGCGGCGTTATCGGCAGCGGCCATGCGCGTTATCCGGCCCAGGGGCCGAAACAGCCGATGGTGCGGGGGTCTATAGTTAAAATGAAACTATGGTTGGCCGCCATCGACCACGGGCTTACGCACAGGGCAGAGGAAGGGACCGAGCATGGAATTCATCACGCAGGATGAAAAGGCCCAACTGGAGGCCAGACTTGAACAATTGAGGGCCCGTCGCCCGGAGATCACGCAGCGGATCGCCGAAGCCCGGGCCTTGGGTGACCTGAAAGAGAATGCCGACTACCACGCGGCCCGCGACGATCAGGGTCTCAATGAGGCGGAGGTCCGCCGACTGGAAGAGCGGCTCAGGAAGGTGAAGGTCGCCGATACCTCAGCCGTCCCTGACGACATGGTCTTCGTCGGCTCGGTGGTGCGCCTCCGTGATGCTGATGATGGCGACGTCGACTTGTACCGGTTGGTGGGCGAGTCCAGCGGACGTTTCGATGCCGACGAGATCGAAGTGACGACCCGCAGCCCGATGGGCGAGGCGCTGATGAAGGCCCGCGTGGGAGACGTTGTCCGCGTCGATCTGCCGCGCGGCACCAAACGATTTGAGGTCGTCGAGATTCTGTAAGAGAGGTCGGATGCAGCCTGCACCGGCCTGATCGAAAGGAGCGAGCCATGATGCGCAGCCAACGACGCCTTCAACTTGTCGCAGCCATGACAGTTGCTTCCGTCCTGACCGCGTCAGCCGGCGCGCAGACTCAGGATGGCCGGGCACTGGACAACAACCTCATGGTGGGCAGTGGCGGGGTGAATGCCGCCAGGCAATACGATTTCGGCTCCGGCAACGCCATGGTCACGGGTAACGTGGCCGGCCTGGACTATTTTCGTGGAGATGTGGGCTACACGGCTCCCGGTGATTTCACCGGCGAACTCGGCGGCGATAGCACCTTTCGTTTCCGCGCACAGAGTCTGCCCATCGGTGTCGCCCAACCCCGCGGCCTGGGCGCCACCGGCCTGGCCGGACAGGGCTCGCAACTACGCGTTTACCGCGACGCCGGCACGCCCGGCATCGGCACCGTCGGCGCTGTCGGCACCACCCGTACGCCGTCGAGCCTCATGGCTGCGCCCTCGCCATCAGCCACCGGCCTGCGCGTCTATCAGCAGCCCGGTGACCAGATCGGTGAAACAGACACCCTTGGCGGTCGCATCGGTTATGTGCTCGATCAGGACGGACGCGTGATGCAGATGACCGCTTCACCCCTTCGCGGCCTGCACACGCAGCCTGTCGATGCCCAGGGCCGCGCCATCAGTTTGCGCCAGCAGGCTGAGATCGACCAGTACACAGCCCAATTCCAGGCGGCCGGCCAATTGCCCGACGAGGACGAGGGCCCCGCCGGCAACCTGAGCGTTCGCCCGGATCCACGGATGAGCACGGGACTCGATACGCGCGTCACGACGCCCGCCGACCTCACCCTCGACCAGCAGATCGAGGCCATCGCGACACGGCAGGCTGGCGAACAGGGCTCACGACAGGTGCAGCCCGGCTCGGACGTCTATACGGAACTCATGACCCGAATCCAGGCGCAGCGCGGCGAGACACCGCCGTCGGCCCCTGAACAGGAAAGCCGTATCGTGCCTCTGGATCAGCAGTCTCCCACGACGGCTCCAACGACCGGCGGCACCGAGCAGCCCGGCATGGTGGAGGGCGCGGCCCCTGGCCCGGTCACGTTTGAGGGCGCCCAGATGCGCCCGCCTTCCATTGAGCAGATGCTTGAAGCTGAGGCACAGCGCCGCGAGGCCGAACTTAGCGATGCCCAGCGCCGTGCCGCCGCGGGCCTGCCGCCCCTGCAAGCTGACGAAGCGGCAGAGGAAGACCAGCAGCAGACCGGACCCGTCGTGCCTGAAACCCTGGCCTACAAGCTCCCGCCGCTGCCCAGCCTCGCTGCCGCCGATCGCACCGATCGTGTCAACACCCTGCTTCGCGAGGCCGAGCAGTTGATCGTCGAGGGCGCTTACTTCCGCGCCCTCGATCGATACCGCCAAGCCGGTGATCTGACCAAGTCCAACCCGATGATCCATGTCGGGCGTCTGCACGCGCAACTCGGCGGCGGCATGCTCCGGTCGGCGGCCGTCACCGCCCGCCAACTGTTCGAGGCTCATCCCGAACTGATCGCCGCACGCTACGACGCTCGGCTCCTGCCCGCCGCAGACCGCCTTGAGACCATCCGCGAACAGCTTGAAGAACTGGCCGCCGCCACCGAAGATCGCTCAAGTGATCCCGGCCTGCTGCTGGCATATGTGGGCTACCAGACCGGCACCGCCGACCTGACGCGATATGGCCTGGATCTGGCCGCCGCCGCCCACCCGAATGATCCGCTGCTTGCGCTGCTGCGCGGTATCTGGCTCCAGGACAGTGCAGGTTCTGCCAGCGAAAGCGCCGAACCGCAACCGACGACGCCGGATGAGCATGCGCCTGTCGAACCCGCGGAACAGCCTCTGAGCGAACCGGAGCCTGCCGACGCAGCGCCTGCCGACGCCACAGAGCCCGCTGACGCTGAGCCCGTTGAAGCCCTGCCCGCTGAGTCCGTCGAGCCTGCCGATGGGCACGACTCCGACGAGGATCCGCCGCATCTGGATCTCGATGCCCTGGACGCCGCCCTCGAGCCGGAGAAGTAGCCCGCTGACATGGCGGTCGCGCGACGGCGGTATCATGCACCGCGCCGCGATCATTCTCCTTCCGGTGCGCCGTCATGACCGACAGCCCGCAGACCGCCGCTTCCACGCCGCCCGCGCCGTCGGTCACGGCTCCCTCGGAAAGTGATGCTTCTCCGCCGTCCACAGCCGGCGACGGTCGCGGCCTCCCTCTGGGCCTGACCGACTTTATCGACGTGGTCTCGCTGCAGGACATGCAGGACGGCTTCACCGCTCTGACGCGTCTGGCCATGACCATCCGCGACGCCCAGGGCCGCGAACTGACCCGGCCCACCGACGCCCGTGTGCGTACCCGCAGCGATCGCGTGCTTGATTTCCTGCTGACCGATGACGAACTGGCGGACATCGACGGCCGACTTCAGGCCCCGATTGTCATCGACGGTCAGGATGTTGGTCGCATCGAGGTCCACCCACAATTGGCGCCATCCGACGCAGCTCCCGCGCCGGCCCGCCTTCGCGAGTTGGCTGCGAAATTCGGCTTGGACCCGCACCAGGTCGACCAGCTCCAGGCTGCCGCCGAAGCCGACTTGCTGCCCCCCCGCGCCGCCGCCATGCAGTTTGTCTACCTGCTGGCCAACCACATCACGCGACTGTGCTACCAGGGTTACCAGCTTCGCGAGCGCGTCGACGAACTGAGCGCTTTGTATGACTTTGCGACACTGCTGTCGGGTCATCGCGACCTGCAGCAGGTGCTTGACTCCGCGGCCCAGCACGCGGCCGAACTGCTCGACGCGGCCGTGGTCATTCGTCTGCTCGACGCCGACAGCCGTGAACTGGCCGTCGCCGCGACGCACGGTTTGGCGCCGAGCTTCGCTCAGACGGCCTTCGCCACCGCCGGCCGCAGCCCCACCTACGCCCGCGCTTTGGCCGGCGAGGCGGCGGCGCTGGCCGACCTGCGCGAAGATCCCCGGGCCGTCGACGCCAATCTGGCGGCGGACGAAGGCTTCGTCGGCCTGCTGGTGGCCGGCATGATCTACCAGGGCCGACCCGTCGGCACCATCGACTGGCTGGTTCGCACCCGACGCACCTTCTGGCAACCCGAACGTCAGCTTGCCCAGGCCGTCGCCCGCCTGCTCACCGCGGCCGTCGTCAACGCCCGCGCCCAGGAAGACCGGCAGGAGCAGCAGCGCGTCCAGCGCCAGCTTCGCATCGCCAGCCAGGTGCAGCAGAAGATGCTGCCCACCGCCGTGCCGCACGTGCCCGGCTTCGACGTCGCGGCCCACTACGTGCCCAGCTTCGAGCTGGGCGGCGATTTCTACGATCTGATCGACCTGCGTGGCAACCTGGGCATCGCCATCGGCGACGTGGTGGGCAAGGGTATCGCCGCGGGTCTGCTGATGGCCAGTGTCCGCGCCGCCATCCGCGCCTACGCCCAGGATGTCTATGACCTCGACGAGATCATCACCCGCGTCAACGCGTCGCTGGCCGCCGACACGCGCGATGATGAATTTGCCACGCTCTTCTACGGCGTACTCGATCCCTATCGCCGCCGCCTGACCTACTGCAACGCCGGCCATGAGCCCGGCCTGCTGCTGCGCGATGGGAGGATCACGCCGCTGATGGCCGACGGCATGCTTCTGGGCGTCGATGCCACGCAGCGATACAGCAAACACATCCTTGATCTGCGCCCTGGCGACCGTGTGCTTCTCTACACCGACGGCCTGAGCGACGCGATGAACGCCGTGGGTCGCAAGCTCGGTCGCGCCCGCGTGCTCGAAGCCTATGCCCAGACGTCCGAGCTGAGCGCCGCCGACACCGTCCACCACCTGCTCTGGGCCATGCGCCGCCACCTGGGCCTGACGCGCAATACCGACGACACCACGCTCGTGGTCATCCGTCACTCGAGAACGCATTGACGGTCAGACGGCGTTCGCCTGCTTTACGCGGCCGCGCGGCCGACGAACCGGATGCCGATGCGATAACGGCCCTCGGCCGCCTCGCACCGCAGCACCTGTCCATAGGCATCGAAGCCGCGGTCCGGGCCGTGCGGCGGGAAGAAGACCGTGATGGCCGTGCCTTCGGGAATCGGCTCCTGGCAGAATGCGCCCAGGCCGAAGTTGCTCATGTCCACCAGGTTCAGCGCACAGATGCGGTTGTGCGCTCCGTCCTCGCGCTGTTCGCGGCGTACGGCCGTGACGTGCCCGCTGACCGGCCGGCGCACAGCCAGGCGGCGATCGAAGGGGATCGCGTCGCTGCGGTGCTCGTCGGGGCGATGCAGCCGGAGAGTGGCAGACTGATCCGGCCCCGAAGGGCTCGGCGCGGCGGAGGTTGTGGGGTCAACTGAACTCGAACGGAGATTGCAGGATGACATGGCCGACTCCTGGCGCGGCGGGGTGAGAGCCCCGTGCTATCCAGTGGCATCGGCGTTACAACCGGCAAGGTTTACCAGGTCGGCGGAAATCTGCGGCAAGTCATCAGACCACTGGGGCGCGGGAGATGAGGGGCTCAGGGCAGGTCGAAGGCCCGCTGAATGTCGATGGCCGCGCCCGTGGCCGCGTCGGTCAGCATCAGCGACACCGTCACCGTGCGGCCCGCGTTTCTGGCGGCATCATCGGGATCGGTCAGTGGCAAATCGAGGCTGTAATGCGTGCCCATCAGGCCGCTGCGGTAGGCGGCATGGAACTCGGCAACGGTCCATTGCCTGCGTCCGAGAACGTGCGGTTCGCGGTCCGGGTCCACAAGGACGACCTGGGCGCCAGCCGTCGCCGCCGTGGGCAGGAAGCGGCCCATCTGGTCGCGCGTCTGCACATAAAGCCGCAGCGCGTCCACCCGGCCGTCGTCGTCGGTGTCCAGCGGCCCGCTGTAACGCCCGAAACGCACTTCGCTGAGCACGGGAATGTCGGCCGCCTCGGCATCAGCACCCGCGGCGCCCTCGGCTGGAGAACGCTGAAGGCGGTTTTCCATCGCCCGCACCTGCTGCATCCGCCGCTCCAGCGCAGCCTCCAACTCGGTCACCTTCTGCTCCAGCAGAAGGTTCTGGCGGCGAAGCTCGTCGTTCTCGTTGAGGAAATTGCCCATCGGCTTGTGGCAGCCGGCCCCGAGCACGGCAGCCAGGGTCAGCAGCAGCAACGCCCACGGCATGCGGCCGCCTTGACGCAGCGCGCTGTGGATTGGAGTGGATGACACGGCTGACTCCCGACGGCTCAGTCGCCGTCTGTGCTCTGCGTAATCGAGTCGGGCAGGTGCTTCAGGACGCGATCGGCCGCGCCGTACGCCACCGCCTGCTCCGCATCCAGCCAGTGGTTGCGCTCGCAGTCGCGGGCGATCGTCTCGAGGTCCTGCCCGGTGTGGTGCTGCATGATCTGGTACATGCGGTCGCGGATGCGCAGCATCTCGCGGGCTTGAATCTCCAGATCGGTCGCCTGGCCCTCCAGTCCGCCTATCAGGGGCTGGTGCATCATCACGCGGCTGTTGGGCAGCACGAAGCGCTTGCCGCCGGCACCGCCCATCAGCAGCACCGCGCCCATCGATGCGGCCATGCCCACGCAGTACGTGCACACGTCCGGACGGATGAACTGCATCGTGTCGTAGATCGCCATCCCCGCGGTGATCGACCCGCCCGGAGAGTTGACATACATGTGGATGTCGGCCTTGGCGTTCTCATTGGACAGAAACAACAACTGGGCGATGATCAGGTTGGCCGTCTCGTCGGTGACCTGATCCCCCATGAAAATGATGCGGTCTTTGAGCAGGCGTGAGTAGATGTCATAGGCCCGCTCGCCGCGGCCGGTCTGTTCAATCACCATCGGAATCAGGGGCATGTCGGTCTTGTCCTTCGTACAGCCGCGTGCGGCCGAACCGGTGCTTGTCAGAGTATGCAGCGGCGGATTCTAGCAGCCCGCCGCGCTCGATGCGACGTACGCCATCCCGGCATGACGGACCGCGGTCGGCGTTGCTAGGATGATGCCTGAAAAAGATATGAAATCCTGACCGTGCTTCGCCAACAGCCGCTGGGCCTGATCGCTCGGAGTCTCCACACGTGTCCACCGCGCCGGCCATGACCGACCACCAGATCGACGACCCGAACGTCCGCGGCAACCGCCGCCCGTCGGTGCCGCATCTTCTGCTGGCGGCCGGATCGCTCTGGTGGCGCGAAATGCGGACCTTCGCCCGGCAACGCGGACGCATCCTCGGCGCCTTTGCGCCGCCGGTGCTCTTCTGGATGCTGCTGGGTTCCGGACTGAACCAGACCATCCGCATCGGCGACAGCGGCAGCGAGGAGGGGGCCTCTCTGGGCTACCTCGCCCTGTTCTTCCCCGGCACGGTGGCCATGATCGTCGTCTTCACCACCATCTTCACCGCCTACTCCGTGATCGAAGACCGCCGCGCCGGCTTTCTCCAGGGCGTGCTCGCCTCCCCGGCGCCGCGGTTGGCCATCGCCCTGGGCAGGATCGGCGGCGGCGCGGCCATCGCCACTTTGCAGGGACTGCTGATGCTCGCCTTCTGGCCGATGGTCGGACCTTGGCCGGGCATCGCCGCCATGACCGCCGCCGCGGCCATGCTTGCGGTCATAGCCGTGATGATGACCTGCGTCGGCTTCGCCCTCGCATGGCCGATGAGCAGCAGCGCCGGCTTCCATGCCGTACTCAACCTCACGATCTTCCCCATGTGGCTGATGTCCGGGGCTGTATTCGCCTACGGCAGCGCCGCGGGGTGGCAGAAGATCATCATGGCCCTCAACCCGCTGACCTACGCCCAAGGCGCGTTCGCCGCAGCGTTGCACGGCGGGGGTGGCGACTGGCACGGTCCGCTGCCCGCCGGCTGGTGCGCGGCAGTGGCCGTCGCCGCCACGGTTGCGATGCTCTGGGTCTGTGCCATCCTCGTCGGCAGGCGTCGTGTGTCGGGGTAAGCTGATGTCTGAGCCACCGCATGATTCCCACAGCCTGCTTGCTGCCATGATGCCCCAACGCCCGCAATTGTTGTTGATCGGTCTGCTGGCCGCCGCCTCACTGCTCACCACGCTCCTGCTGGGGCTGGCCATCGTCCGCCAGAAGATTGCCGCGAACGCCCCCGCACATCCGGCAGTCGTCATGCCCCTGGCCGAAGGGGACGAGAACTGGCGACCCCTGCCGCGACCGGAAGCGGAGTTGCCCATACTGGGGCAGGTGCCCGATTTCGCGATGACCGATCAGCATGGCCGGACCTTCGGCAGCGTGGACCTGCGAGGAAAAGTCTGGATCGCCAACTTCATCTTCACCCGTTGCACGGGCCCATGCCCGGTCATGACTCAGCGCACCAGCCTGCTTCAACACGAACTGGCGTCCTGGCATCGGTGGAGCGACATCCGGCTGGTCAGCTTCAGCGTCGATCCGACGCACGACACTCCGGACGTGCTGGCCGATTACGCGCGACGCTTCGAGGCCGACGAGCAGCAGTGGCGGTTCCTCACCGGCTCGCGCGAGGCGGTCTGGCAACTGTCGCAGCGGGGCTTCTACCTCGGCGTCGGCGATAACCCCGACGACCTGGACATGCCCATCTTCCACAGCCAGAAGTCCGCCCTCGTCGACGAGCTCGGCCGCCTGCGCGGCCACTACAACCTGCTGCACCAACGCGAACGTGACCAGTTGCTCACCGATCTCCAACGCCTCCTCGACGAACAAGACCAGCGCCGCGCCACTGCGTCTCCCGCGCCAGACCCCAGCCGTTAGAGACCGGACCCTATACCCCAGACTCCAGCTTATGTCCTCACTCGACCTCTCTTTCCTGCCCGCGGTCAACGCCAGCCTCAACACCCTGGCGACCCTTCTGCTGATCGCCGGCTTCATTTTTATTCGCCGCCGCAACATTCCAGCCCACCGCGCCTGCATGACCGCCGCCTTTGCCGTCTCCGCCTTGTTCCTGGTCACCTACCTGGGCCACTACGCCTGGCGGGCGTCGCAGAGCGGCGATGTGCATACCCGCTACCACGGCCAGGGAATCCTGCGCACCGCGTATTACGCCATGCTGGTCAGCCACATTCTGCTGGCCATGTGCGTGCCGGTCATCGCGATCTGGCTGATCCGTCTGGGCGTCACCGGGCGGTATGCGATGCATCGCCGCGTCGCCCACGTGGGCTATCCGATCTGGCTGTATGTCTCCGTGACCGGCGTGCTGATCTACCTGATGCTGTACCATTTGAATCCGCCGCCTGTCGCCGGCTGAGTGTGAGCCTGCATGAGCACGTTCAACCAATCAGGGCCGACCATCGCCCGCGGCCAGGGTGCCTTCCAACCGCCCTCGGCCCAGCAGGTCGAGCATCTGCTGCACGCCTGCGAGCCGACCAGACCGTCACGGCGGGCGATGTGGCTGCCCGCGGTCCTGCTGGTCGTTCTGCTGCTGCTGATCCTTCAAAGTCCCGCCGGCCTGACCCTGCTGGGCGTCTGGCTGCTGCTGGGCGTATGGCTGGTCTGGTCGGTGTGGCGCACCCGCCGCCGCCTTGCGCTGGAGCGGCGGGCCGCGGCGGTGCAGGAGCTGGCCATGCTTCGGCAATTTCCTCAGGCACTGCGGGCTGCGTGGACGCTGCTGCCGCAACTGCGGGCCCGCGGCGATCTGCATGGCCGGATCGTCGCCGCGCTGGGCCACAGCCTTGAGCAGCTCGGCTCGGCTGATGCGGCCCTGGTCGCCTTCGACTTTCTGGTTCAGCACATTCCACCGGAACATCCTGCGAGTCGACCCATTCGTGTGCAGCGACTGTTTGCTCTGCTCGCAGCCGCCCGCCTGGTCGATGCCGACGACGAACTTCGCCGCCTGCGCGATCTGGCCGACACATCGCAGCCGAATCCGCTCTCCGCTGCCATGACGCTGGCCCAACTCTGGCAGATGATCACGACCAACCACTTCGAGGACGCAGCCGCGATGCGCGATCGAATGGTCGATCAGTTGCGGCCGCTTGGCATCGAAGCAGGCTATGGCTATGGCCTGCTGGCGCATGCGATGCTGCATATGTCAGTCGAAGACGACACGCAGAAGTCGGAACACACGAGCTCTTGCGAGGCTCGCGCCTGGTGGCAGCGCGCGACACTCCTGCTGCCGCCGGCCGCGCTGATCCATCGTCTGCCCATGCTCACATCGACCGCTGACCTGCTGCCGCCGTCGCCCCGACCGGCCGAAATCCAGACACGGGAGCAGGCCCCATGACCAGCGGTGACTTCGACCCCCGCCGCCTGCGCCGCCAGTTTGCGCGCGATCGACTTATCTGGTGGACGCTGCTGGGAGCGATCCTGTTGTTCATCCTCTCGGCCGATGTGCGGTTGCCCGATGCGGCCATGGCCGGCCACATCGTCTTCTTTGTGCTGCTTGGCCTCTGGCTGTGGGCCAATTTCACGGGCGCGCGGGTCGTGCAGCAGGTGCCCGCCATCACGGCCGCCATCGAATCGCAGCCGGAGCGCGCGGCCGCGATGGCGCAGGCGGCCCTGCGACGCTGGCCGCTGCAACGGGCGGTGCGGGCCACGCTCTACCACCGCCTGGCATCGGCCTGGCACCGCATGGGGCGCTTCGCCGACACGTCACTGATCTGCCACGCGATACTGGGTCAGCCGCTTGGACAGACAGGCGCGGCAATGCGGGCTTCCGTGCTGCTGCTGATGGCCGAGTGCCGCATGCAGTGCGGCGACGTCATGGGCACATACGTCGCATTGACGGAGGCCGCCGGCCTGCGGCTGAACACTTTCGAGCTGCTTCAGAAGACCGCACTGCAGATCCGCTACGAAGTGATGATCGGTCAGGACGTGGCCGCGCTGCACGAGCTGGGGGCAAAGCTGGACTTCATCGAATTGATGCCCGCTCCGCAGGCCGGATCGCTGCACGCGCTGCTGGCGTTGGCCGCGCGGCGCAGCGGCCGCGTGGAGTTGGCCGACTGGCTCAACGCTCGCGCCCATCTGCTTTGTGCGCCCGAGCACCTGCATGCCATGGGCCTGGCTGCATGATGTCACAACCGCGCTGATAGACTCCTCGACCATGGAGCATCTGATCCCACCAGTCTGGTTCGAGCCGCTGCCCACGCTGCTGCTGCTGTTGATCGGCGCGGCGGCTGTCGCAGTGCTGCTCAAGGGCGCCGACTGGCTGGTGGACAGCGCCTCGGGTCTGGCGCTGCGTATGGGCATGCCCAAGGTGATCGTCGGTGCGACGATTGTGTCGCTGGGCACGACCAGCCCCGAAGCGGCCGTGAGCGTCATGGCCGCCTGGTCTGGGGAGGCCGGCCTGGCGCTGGGCAACGGCGTGGGGTCCATCATCGCCGATACGGGGCTGATTTTCGGCCTCGGCTGCCTCATGGCCCGCCTGCCCGCCGATCGCTTTGTGCTGCGGCGGCAGGGATGGGTGCAGGTCGGATCGGCCGCGCTGCTCGCCGCCATCTGCTACAGCCTCTACGTCATCCAGCCCGACGCGCCCGTGCTCGAACGCTGGGTCGGCATCCTGCTCGTAGGGTTGCTCGTCGGCTACCTGTGGATCAGCGTCCGCTGGGCCCGGCAGCATCCTGACGGCGAACTGTTCAAGGCCGACCAGCAGGTGCTGCCGCATGCCGCTCCCCCAGCGTCTCCGTCGCGCTCCGTCTCCGCGCTGCTGGCCTGCGGCGCACTGGGCCTGGCGGTCGTCATCATCGCCAGCCATGTGCTGATCGTCTGCGTTTCGATCGTGGCCGTGCGCTGGGGCGTGCCCAAGGTGGTGATCGCCGGCACGATCGTGGCCCTGGGCACATCGATGCCGGAACTGGTCATCGGCCTCACCGCCGTGCGCCGCGGCCACCCGGAGATCCTCGTCGGCAACGTCATCGGGGCCGACATCCTCAACGTCCTGTTCGTCATCGGTGCCTCGGCCCTGGCGCGGCCGCTGCCGATTCTCGAAGCCGGTGCCGTCCGGCCGGCGATCTTCCTCGAACTGCACCTTCCGGCCATGCTGGCGATCCTCGTGCTGTTTCGCGTGTTCATCGCCCGCGCCGCCGGTCGGGGGTACTTCCACCGCTGGTACGGCCTGCCGCTGCTGGCGATTTACTTCGCCTACGTCGCGGCCGCCTACCTCGTCGCCTGACCCGCCGCGTACCCCGCCGCCTGCGACAGTCGGTTGCCTTCGCCGCCGCCCCTCGCTTAAATGACTGCCCCGCCGCAGCGCAATTCCCGTACCCCGGAGCAGCCGAATGTCCATCACCGCCAGCACCACCGCCAGCACCGCCGTCAAAGTGACCCGCTATGCCATCGTCGGCACCGGCGGGCGGGCCAACATGTTCATCGACCCCATCGCCAAGCCCGAACGTTTCCGTGAAAGCAACGAACTCGTCGGCCTGTGCGACACCAATGAAGGCCGCATGCGCCATCATCAGAGGCGGCTGATCGAACGCTTCGGCTACCGCGAGGTGCCGATGTTTCCGGCCGCGGACTTTGAGACGATGATCAAGCAGACGCGGCCGGACGTGGTCGTCGTCTGCACCGTCGATGCGTTCCACCACCACTACATCTGCCGCGCGATGGAGCTGGGCTGCGACGTGGTGACCGAGAAGCCCATGACCATCGATGCCGACAAGTGCCGGCAGATCTGGGACACCATCGACCGCACGGGCCGCAAGGTCCGCGTCACGTTCAACTACCGCTTCCTGCCCGGCGCGGCCCTGCTCAAGGAACTGCTCACCAAGAAGATCGTCGGCGACATCATCCATGCCGACATGGAGTACCTGCTCAACACCTCGCACGGGGCCGACTACTACCGCCGCTGGCACCGCGAGAAGGACATGAGCGGCGGGCTGATGGTCCACAAGGCCACGCACCACTTCGACCTGGTCAACTGGTGGCTCGACGCCGTGCCGGACGAGGTGTTCGGCTGGGGCCGACTCGGGTTCTACGGCAGGAAAAACGCCGAGGCCCGCGGCGTGAAGGTCGCGTACGACCACTACACCGAAGCGGCGCAGCAGGGCCTGACGAAAGATGATCCGTTCGCGCTGGACCTGACGGCGATGGGCGCCGACGGCCGGGGACTCTACTGGGACGCCAGGGACTACGACGGCTACCGCCGCGACCGCAACGTCTTCGGCGAGCCGATCACCATCGAGGACACCATGTCCGCCCTCGTGAAATACCGCACGGGCACGGTGCTCAACTACTCGCTCAATTCGTACCTGCCGCGCGAGGGCCTGCACATCGTGTTCAACGGCACGAAGGGGCGGCTCGAATATCAGGAAGTGCACGGCTCGCACATCATCGCCGGCCAGAGCGACGAGGAACTGGGCGAGGAGACGCGCTGGGAGAACCAGTGCATCGTGCATCCGATGTTCGGCAAGCCGTACAAGGTGTCGATCCCTGCGGCCAAGGGCGGCCACGGCGGCGCAGACCCGCAGCTTCAGGAGCAGATTTTTTCACCCGACCCGCCGACGGACACGCTCGGCCGCTACGCCCAGCACGGCCAGGGGTCCGCGTCCATCATGGTCGGCATCGCCGCCAATGAAAGCTTCCGCACCGGCAGGCCCGTGAAAATCTCCGACCTGTGCCCGCAACTGGGCCAGGCGGTGCATCTGCACGAGTTGCCGTGAGGTCGGCCGACCGTCGCCCGCCAGTTGGCTGTGTACTTGAGAAAATCGCCGCAAACGAGCCGCCACCGTGAGGGAGCGGTTGTCTTTGATGGGCTGGACGTGTTCAGCCATCGGTGGGATGGGCGTCTCCTGCAATCAGTGGGACGGACGTCCCGCCCGTCATGCGCGTCGGCCGAGACGGCCGACCCACCATGACCGGTTGTCGTACGCGGCCCGTGGACGAGTAATCACATGATCGTTGGCGGAAACCGCGACCGGCGCGTAGGCTGATCGCTTGCTGAGGGAGTTGCCGATGTCCCTGCCATCCCGCCGCGTCGCGATGTCGTTGCTGGCCCATCCGGATGACGCGGAAATACTGTGTGCCGGCACGCTGATCCGTCTGGCCGACGCCGGCTGGGAGGTGCATATCGCCACCGCCACGGCCGGCGACTGCGGCACGATGACTCAGTCGCCCCGGACCATCATGGCCCGCCGCACCGAGGAAGCGAAAGCCGCGGCCGCGATGATCGGCGC
>CAZUUQ010000017.1:0-1220 GCA_964622625.1 uncultured Phycisphaeraceae bacterium
CCTGCCGCTTCGACGGTGATGTCCACCAGCGGCGACGCGGCCTGGCGCGCGTCGCAGTCCACCGCCACGGCGCGCAGGTTGTAAGCCCCCGGCGGCGCGGCCCACGTCAGCTCCCACGGCGTCCGGGCGCACCGTCCGATGTGCTCGTCGTTGGCGAAGACATCGACATGGCCGGCCGTGCCTGACTGGATCGACACGCGGATGATCACCTTTTCACCGTCCGCATACACCTGTCCGTCGCGCGGTTCGTGGATCAGGACTGTCAGCTGCCGGCCCGCCCGCCGCGCGGCGGATCGCGGCGAGTCCTCCATCGACGCACCCGGCGTCGTCAGATGGCGCAGCATCGCATACACCACCGGGTCGTCGCCCGCGCCGTCGAACTCGAAAGGCACGTCCTGATTCTTCCGCTTGTGCATGAAACCCCAGCCCGCACCGTGCCGGACCGACAACCGGGCCGCTTCGGCGCCCGTTTCGCCGAGCTTGTTGTCCTCGTTGCATATCACCGGTCTGCCGTACCGCCGAGCCTCGGTGATGCGCGGGCCGATGGCCTCCAGCGGCGTGTTGTTGAAGTGGATGGTGACAAAATCGCACGCGGCCGCGAGCAGCGACGGCACACGGCCGTCACCCACACCGCTGGTGGACACGAGCAGGGCCGGCGCGACATGCCGGACCCGCTCGATCATTTCGACTTGTCCATCCTCGGAAAGAAACCACCTTCCGTCCGCCCAGCGGCGAAACCCGCCATGCGGATACTCGTTGGCGATTTCCAGCACGACGTTCGTATACCCGCGATGGCGCAGCCACGCGGCCGTGTTCTCCACGGCCGCAAGCACCGCGGCGCGTCCTGCCAGCGCCCGCTCGTGCTCGCGCTGCCGCTGATAGAAGCATGAGAGTATGACGACGGCGCCCGCCGCGTCGCACGCCTCAATCACGCGGGCCACCCGCTGCATGTAGCCCGGCCGCAACGCGCCATCCGCCTCGAACGCGGAGTTCACCGCGCCCTCGTAACCCGGCATGCCCCCCTGCAATCCGATGGTGAACGCTCGCACGCCGTGGGCCAGGTAGTCATCCAGTGACGCCAGGAACGCGGCGGTGTTGGCGTCCGGGTCGAATCCCGGGGGCAGGTGCGATGAGGCGGCGGGTCCGACGTCTTCGAAGACCGCGTTGACCATCCGCACATTCATCAGCAGGCCTCGAGCGGGGCTGTCCGCGTGGGCCGG
>CAZUUQ010000017.1:1320-7178 GCA_964622625.1 uncultured Phycisphaeraceae bacterium
TGACCATCCGCACATTCATCAGCAGGCCTCGAGCGGGGCTGTCCGCGTGGGCCGGGCGGCCGTTGACCAGCCAGTCACGTCCGGCGAGGGCGACGCGCGTTCGGGGTTTGAAGACATCGGTCATGGGGTGAGGAATCCGATCCGGGGCGATGAGACGCCGCGGCTCCGCTGCCGCGTCACAGCCTATCATGCGGATGAGGAACGGTCTTTGACCGCCGCCCGCCATGCGCGCCATGACCATCGTCGTTCGACCGGCGTCTTGCCGCACCGCATCCGCACCGTATGGAACCGCCCTGCGACAATCTGATTCTGTTCGACGGCCCGTGCAATCTCTGCAATGCGGCCGTTCGTTTCATCATCCGTCACGACCGAAGCGGCCGCTACCGGTTCGCTTCGCTGCAATCCGAGCTCGGACGGGCCTTGTGTCGCGGCCTGGGGGACGGCGCCGGCGCGCCCGCGACGGATGCGATGGCGCTGTTCACACACGGCCGGATGCTGACGGGCGCGGACGCCGCGGTGGAGATCGCGGGACATCTGGACGGCCCATGGCGCTGCCTGGGGATCTTGAAACTGCTGCCGCGGCCGCTGCGTGATCGGCTTTACGCGATCGTGGCCCGTCGCCGCCATGCGTGGTTCGGCCGCGGCTCCTGCGCGCCTTCACCGGGCGAAGTTCAGGAAAGGTTTCTCACATAGCAGGCGTCAACGCGGCATGGACGTGCTTGACGCCTTCGGTTGAAGCGCGGCGGGCCGATCGGCCGATAACCTACTGACATGCGGCGACAATGCCTGATGGTTGCGGTATGCGCTTGGCTGGGCCTTTGGATCACGGCTGCATCGGCCGACGATGGTCCATCCGAGGGCGGATCGCTGATCCCCCCGGGCTGGCGGCTGGCGCACCATTTCAGTTTTGAGGAACGGCAGCACGGCAATGTCGAGCAGATGCCGATGCACTGGTTCGCCATCGGTCGGGAGGCGGACACCGTCGACCCGAACTTCGCTCGCCAGCCGCTGCATCAGGAATTGACCACGCGGCCGGGCTTTCCGCGGTATGGCGAGCTGCGATTCGATCAGATGCAGCGGACCAGCGGCCAGTCGAGCTTTCATCTGGGTGTGCGCGGCGGCGACGTGGGCGCGTTCCTGGGCATCGGCGCGGTGGCGGTCGTGCCTTTGAGCGATTACCGCATCACCGCCAATGTGATGGTGCGCGAGCTGGTGCACGCGCGGGCCCGGATGACGGTTTACCTGATTGACGATCGCGGCCGTCGCATTGACGGCAGCGAGGTGAGCGTGACCGCGAGGCCGATCTCGGGGCAGTGGCAGCGTGTGGAGCTGCGGCTGGCCGGCGACGCTCCGGAGGCGGCGTGGATGGGCATGGAGCTGACGGTGCAGCAGCCGCGGCGGCCGGCGGGACCGGCTGGCGTGCATGCGATTGTGCATCAAGACGTTCGGGGCGGGGCGTGGTTCGACGACATCACCCTCTGGCAGGTGCCGCGCATCGTGGTGGGCACGCAGAGCGAGGTGAACGTGATCCGGGCTCCCGATCGGCCGCGGATCTGGACCCATGTGCGTGACGCCAGCGGCCCGGCCCTGGCCGCCCGACTGCGCGTCGTCGACCACGATGGCCGGGAAGTGGCGCGCCAGGTGCGCGATCTGGGCGACGGCCGTGCGGGGCGTTGGCAGTGGGAGCCGCGGATCGAACGCTTCGGCTGGTACAAGGTGCTGCTGGCACTGGAGGGGGCCGACGCGCGCGAAGGTGAGGCCGCCACGCTTGAGCAGGTGTATGGGGCGTTTCTTTATCTGCCGTCGTCCGATGCCGACGCGGGACCGCCGGGGGCGCGCGATGGCGCGGGGCGTTTCGGCATCGAGGCGATCGGGCGCGGGATGGATGAACTGGCGCTGCTGCCGGCGTTCATGCAGGCACTGGGGTTGCGGTCGGCGGTGCTCAGTTGCTGGCAGCCGCAGCTCACGGCCGGCGATCTGGAGCCGCACATAACGCGTCTGGGCACGGTGCTCACGGCCCTGAACAAGGGCGGCGTCGAAACAGGCCTGAACCTCTCGCCGCTGCCCGAGGCGCTGGCGGTGTCCGCGGCCGTGCCGGAGGATGACGTACTGTTCCTCTTTGCGCGGGAGGATTCGCTGGTGTCGGCCTTCCTTCAGCCGCTGCTGCTGCGCGAAGGTCAGCGTGTGCATTACTGGCACCTGGGCGGCGGCGATGCCAGCGAGGGATTTTTCGTGCCGCGGCTGTCGCAGTTGACCGATCGGGTGCGGGCCACGTTTCTGGCCTCGGCACCCGAGCCGACGCTGGTGCTGCCATGGGACATCGGCCAGGGTCCGCGTGACGAACTGGGCGACGCCGTGGCCTACCTCATCCATGTGCCGCCTTCGGTTCAGCCTGATTACATCGTCGAGCATCTGGCCGACTGGAGCGGCGCACAGCGATCGCGCATCCACGGCCTGCATCTGCGCACGCTGGCGGCCGATGCGCTGGACCAGGCCGGCCGCGTGGAGGACATGGCCCGCCGCGTTCTGCAAGCCTGGCGCCTTCAGCCGCCGCGACTGCTGGTCGACGCCCCGTGGACCGTGCCGTCGGATCGGCAGGTGCAGTTGCTGCCCGACCCGCTCGGGGGCGTGATCGCGCGGTTGGCGTCGCACCTGACGGGGCGAAGCCACGTGGCCGACATCCCCGTGGGCGAGGGCATGCGCGGGATGATCTTCCACGGTCCGCGCGGCGGGTTGCTGGCGGTCTGGAACGAATCGGCCGGCGACGATCAGGCGGTCATGCGCCTCTACCTTGGCGATGCGCCGCGGGCTTTCGACGTGTGGGGCAACCCCGTGCCCGCCCCACTGCTGGCCGGGAGTCATGAAGTACGCGTGACGCGCAGCCCGCTGCTGATCGAGGGCATCAACACCCCGCTGGCGGTGTTCCGCGCCGCCTTCGCCGTCGAGCCGCCGATCTTCGAAGCCAAGCACATCAAGCACGAGCGCACGTTGAGCATCTTCAATCCCTGGCCGCAGACGCTCAGCGGGACGATGCACATCGTCGGCCCGGAACACTGGACCATCGAGCCTCGCGTCCTGCGCCTCTCGATTCCGGCGGGCCAGACGCTGCGCGTGCCGGTGGCGATGACCTTCCCCGTCTCACAGCTCGGCGGGACGCAGCCGCTGACCGCGCACTTCGACTTCACCACCGACAAGCCGTACAACGTGAAACTCACCGCGGCGATGGAGATCGGCCTGCCCGGCGTGGAGTGGGACGCGCAGCTCAGCGTCGAGCGGCAGGACGACGGCACGCTGGACGCCGTGGTCACGCAGATGCTGGCCAACCGCAAGGATGAGCCGATCTCGATGTTCGCCTTCGCGGCCATGCCGCGGACGCCGCGTCAGGAGCAGTTGATCTCGCGGCTCATGCCGGGCGAGTCGATCCTGCGGCAGTTTCGCTTTCGTGACATCGGCGGCCGCCTGGGCCGCGAGCAGATCCGCGTGGGCATCCGCGAAGCCGCGGGTCCGGCGGGGTTGAACAAGATTCTGGAGCTGGAGTAAGTCCGTCGTCGCGGGGCCGGACGGGCCGCGTTATATGCGCGGTGTGTTTAACGCGCGCTGTTGATACCGTCGCCGCCGCGCGGCTCTACACATCCTGCGGGAGCAGGTCAGAGCTGATAGAGGTCGGTGCGGCGGTCGCGCAGGTGCGCCGAGGGCGTCGCGCGGGCGGCGTCGGCCTCGGCCAGATCGATGGCGGTGCGGGCGACGGCGGGTCGCGGCTCGCGCTGATCGCAGTGTACGCGGCCGCCGGGGCCGGTCAGCAGCGACTGGCGCGGATGCGTGAAGGCGATGAAGACTTCGCTCTCGAACGAGCGCGTGCGCATCATGGCCAGGTTCATTTCATCAGCCATGCCGTAGGTCGGATTGAAGATGATGCGAGCGCCCCGGAGGGCCAGGCTGCGCACCGCTTCCGGCCAGCGGCGGTCGGCACAGATCAGGATGCCGAAGGGGCCGAAATCCCCGTGAAAAGCCGACAGGTGGCGGCCGGGTGTGAATTTGCCGTCGTGCGTCTGGCAGTGCGTCTTGTCGTAGCTGCCGACCAGTTGACCGCCGCGATCCAGCAGCAGCGCGGTGTTGTAGAGATCGCTCCCCTCACGGCGCGTGCAGCCGAGCACCAGCCACGCGTGCAATCGCCGCGCCTGGGCCGCGATCTGCTGAACGCGGCTGTCGGTCGCGGGTTCCACGGCGCAGCGAGACAGGTCGGCCGGCGTGACGTGCGACTGATTGGCCATGTAGCCGTCAAGAAAACATTCGGGCGTGACGATCACGTCGCACGCGCCCGGCTCAAGGGCGGCAAGCAGTTCGAGCAGCGTGTCACAGTTCGCGTCGACGTCGCCTGTGAGCGGCTCGGCCCGGACCTGACCGACGGTGATGCGCGAAGCTGGTTGGGGCACGCCTGTTGCTCCGCATTCACCTGGTCATGCCCAGCAGGCGGATGGCTTCGTCGAGGTCCTTGTCGCCGCGGCCGGAGAGATTAACGACGACCACCTCGTCACCCTTCATGTCGGCCGCGACGGTCATCGCGTGGGCGACGGCATGGCTGGACTCGAGCGCGGGGATGATGCCTTCGCAGCGGGTCAGCGTGGTGAAGGCTTCAAGGGCCTGGGCGTCGGTGACGCTGGTGTAGCCGGCGCGGCCGCTGTCGTGCCACCAGGCGTGCTCGGGACCGACGCCGGGGTAGTCCAGCCCGGCCGAGATCGAATGCACCGGCGCGGTCTGGCCGTCGTCATCCTGAAGCACGTAGCTGCGCGTGCCGTGCAGCACGCCGGGCCGGCCCTGGCACAATGTGGCCGCGTGCCGCCCCATGGCTGTGCCCGTTCCGCCGGCTTCGACGCCGATGAGCCGTACTGATGCGTCGCTGATGAACGGGTGAAAAATCCCGGCCGCGTTCGAACCACCGCCGACGCACGCGACGATCACGTCGGGCAGTCGCCCGATCCGCGCCATCGCCTGCTGGCGGCACTCGCGGCCGATGACGGCCTGAAAGTCGCGGACAATCATCGGGAACGGATGCGGGCCGACCACGGAGCCGATGATGTAGTGCGTGTGCTCGCTGGTCTCCATCCAGTCGCGCATGGCGGCGTTGGTGGCGTCCTTGAGGGTGCGCGAGCCGGACTCGACGGGCACGACGCGGGCGCCCAGCAGTTGCATGCGCAGCACATTGGGCCGCTGACGGCGCATGTCCTCGCTGCCCATGAACACGTCACACTCGAGGCCGAACACCGCCGCGGCCGTCGCGGTGGCCACGCCGTGCTGGCCGGCCCCGGTCTCGGCGATGATGCGGCGCTTGCCCATGCGGACGGTGAGCAGGGCCTGTCCGAGCGAATTGTTGATCTTGTGGGCCCCGGTATGGGCCAGGTCTTCGCGCTTCAGATAGATGCGGGCGCCGCCGACCTGCTCCGTAAGTCGGCCGGCGAAGTAGAGGGGTGTGGGCCGCCCGACGTAGTGGGTCATCAGCTCGTCGAGCTGGCGGGCGAATTGGGCGTCGCCACGGGCCTGCTCGTAGGCGCGGCGAAGCTGGTCGGTGGCGGCGTAGAGGGTTTCAGGAATGTAGATGCCGCCGAACGGGCCGAAATGCCCGCCGTCATCGGGAACGGAGGCGGCCTGCGCGGGCACGGCATCAGTGCGGCCTGGAGCCATAGACGGGCAAGTGTAGGCGATGGGCGAGCCGGGCGGCAAACGTCGTGGGTCTGTACCGTGGGTCCGTGGCGGTGCCGCGCTCTTTCTTTCGCAGGCACCCGGCACATGCCGATCCCACCATGATCCGCACGGTCGCGCATGTTGACCGCGTGATGCGCGCCGCCTACTGGCCGACGAAC
>CAZUUQ010000017.1:7278-28662 GCA_964622625.1 uncultured Phycisphaeraceae bacterium
CCGCACGGTCGCGCATGTTGACCGCGTGATGCGCGCCGCCTACTGGCCGACGAACCATGGTCGGGCGAAGGGATCGTGCTTGAAGAAGTGGGTCAGCATGTCCCCGACCTTCCGCACGCCGCTGTCGCCGGGGTGCGTGCCGTCGGGGCGCAGATCCTCGCGGTTCCACACCAGGCCGTCTGCCCGCGGCGTCGTGCCGTCGGCCCAGAGGTACGGGCCCCACAGCAGCACGGGGCTGTTCACTTCGCCCTTGTCGGGGTCATGGTTGAGTCGGGGGTCGCCGTCGATCTGCGCCTGGATCACCCAGCGCACGGCAAAGCTGTACTCGTAGGCATAGGGTTCGGGGTTCAGCCCCACGGTGGCGTAGCCGGCGTAGATGCGATTGGACAGGTAGGCGATCTGGAGGTTGGGAAACTCCTGCCTGGCCAGATTGAGCACGGTGATGAAGTCGTCGCGGAAGCGCTCGGCATGAGCGGGGAAGTCGCCGTCGCGCTGCGGTCCGGCCTTGGCGAGCTTGATCCACACCGCCTGAACCTGCCGCGGGGTGACGCCGGCGGCTTCGAGCTTCTGCCGCATCTGCTCCCACGCGGTGTAGCCACGCTTCGGATGGCTCTTTTCCGGGTCGGACCAGTATGAGATCTCCATCCCGCCGTGGGCCGCGTCCAGCACCAGCACGTGCGGCGACTTGTCGGGATCGCTGCGCATCTGCTGCGCGAAGGGGCCGAACTCCTGCGTCGTGTTCGACATGCCGATGGACATGAGCACGATGCGGCCGTCGGGGTCGGGCTCGCCATCGGCGTTGAGCGGCTGGATGCGTGCGATGGCGGCGCGGGCGGCTTCGGCGTGCGCGGCCGGCGGTTCATTGCGCCCGCCGCCGTAAAGCCCGCCGTCCTCGCCCTTGTACGTGCCGGTTCCCATCTCGGTCAGCGGGGTGAGTCCCAGCGATGTGGGCCTGTCATCGGGAGCGTCCGTGGGTTGCGGCTGGGCCATGGCGGGCAGTGTAAGCGTCAGTGCGATCAGCCCGGAGGCGATCATCCGGATGGGTGTGTGTTTCATGGGATCAGTGTAGGGCACGGGTCGTCCCGGCGGCAAGCGTGTGTGAACCCTTGCCGCGACGGGGCGATTCGACTACAACGCCGCACATGCTCAAACTGGCCACGCTGCTGGACAATCCCGGTGAGCCGAAGGCCGCGTCGCGCTACCGCGATCCGCGTGTGCTGCGCGAGCTGGGCTACAACGGCCTGGTGCTGTACGAGACGACGGGGCTGTCGGGCGTGCGCGGGCCGGACGACGTGTCGCCCGGCGAGATGCGGCACTGGGTCGAACAGCAGTTCGCGCAGACGCGGCAGACGATTGAAAGGGCGACGCAGGCGGGCCTGGACGTGTTCGTGACGTACGACGCGCTGAGCCTGCCGCGGCACGTGGTCAGCCAGAACGTCGATGCGTTCACCTGCCGCCGCCGGCCGGAGACGATCTGCCCGGCCAGCGACACGGCCATCGAGCGCGGCGTGGCGGCGCTGGACGCGATGCTCAGCCAGTTTCCCGAAGTGCGCGGCGTGGTGCTGCGCTTCGGCGACAGCGACGCGGGCCGGCTGCCGTGGCTGATCGGCAATGACCTGTATCTGCCGCACTGTCCGCGCTGCAGCCGGCTGGGCCGGGCTGACCGCATCGCCAATCTGCTGACGCAGTTTCATCAGCTCGTGGTGGGCAGGCATGGGCGGACGCTGATCGCGCGGGCGTGGAACGTGCGGCCGGGGGGCATGCACGACAGCATGGAGATCTGCGGGCAACTGCGCGATCGCCTGCCGGGCGATCCGGGCGACGGCCGTTTCATCCTCGCCTTCAAGTTCACGCACACCGACTTCTGGCGCTACCAGCACTGGAACCCGCCGAGCCTGACGTTCGGCGATCGGCCGATCCTCTACGAGCTGCAGTGCCAGCGCGAGTTCGAGGGCAAGGGAAGCATCCCCAACTGGCAGGTTCCGCTGTGGCGCGACGGACATCCGGAGATCGAGGGCGACGCGGGGCACGGGCTGGCGGAGGTGGTGGGGAAGGTGAACGTGGCAGGTCTGCTGGCGTGGGTGCGCGGCGGGGGCTGGGGCGGGCCGTTCGTCAAGGACGAGACGTGGATCGACGCCAACGTCCGGGCCGTGCCGCGCCTGGCCGATCAGCCGACGGTCAGCGCCCAGGTGCTGGCCAACCAGTGGATCGCCGCCGACCTGGGGCTGGTCGACGAAGAGGCCGCGGCGATGCGGCAGGTGCTGGACCACTCGACGCGGAATGTGCTGGAGGCGTTTTACTTCGGGGCTTACGCCCGCGGGCTGGTCAAGCCGTGGCACCCCAGCGGCGACGTGATTCAGGATGACCTGATCGATGCGCAGGCGGCGTGGCGCGTGATGCAGCGTCTGCCTGAAGCCGCCCTGGATGACGTGGTGCGCGAGAAGCAGGCCGCCGCCGAGCGCGTCGGCGAGGATCGCATCCGCCTGCAGCGGGCGGTCACGCCCGAGAACCGCCGCCTGCTCGAGCCGCTGGTCAACACGCTGGCGTACGGCGAATCGCTGTTCGCCACGCTGCGGGATCTGACCGAGGGACTGGCGGCCTATCGTCGCTATCAGAAATCGCGGCGGCGCGAGGACGTGGATCAGGCCGCCCAGCGCCTGCTGACGGCCCAGAGCGACTGGAACCACCACACGCAGCGCCACGGCTCACTGCCCGGCTCGGCCACCGCCTTCCGCGAGGCTCACTTCTGGGAACTGTCGCAGCAGATCATCGCTGACGCGCAGGGCTGAGAGGGCGCCAAATAAGAAGCCTCCCGCTCCGCGCGGGAGGCTTGGCGTTGGGTGTGGAACGCGCGTGGACGCGTTAAGCCACACGACGTCTCACGCTGAGAACCAGCAGACCGGTCACCGCCAGCACCAGGCTGGACGGTTCGGGGACCAGAATCCTGATGTCGGTCTTCTCAATCCAGGACGTTCCGCCCTGCACGCTGGTGGCCTGGAGAATGTCGTTGAACGTGATGGCGGCATGGGTGATGCCCAGGCCTGACAGATCGAGGGCGGCCTCGGCGACCCAGTCGGTGCCGCTGGCGGGTCCGACGTATGGCGCGGCGGGATTGCCGACCACCACGAGCGGGGCGAAGTAGACCGGCGCGCCGTGGCCGGGCGTCAGATCGGTCAGCACCAGCAGGCCGGCGATCGACACCGCCGAGTTGGTGTTGGCCGTCATCTCGAAGCTGAACAGCTCGCGGACGATGACGAGGTCGATCGTCGTGCCGTCGGCGGCGATCATGTCGGCCATCAGCAGGCCCACAGTCTGGTCGGCGGCGCCATCGGCCGACGAGGCGATGAACTGGGTGGGACTGAAAACCAGGTCGTCGCCGTCAATGACCGGCGGACCGAACAGGGCGACGGCGTCGGTGATCGACGACTCGCTCACATTCTGGTACGTGATGTTGGTGCCGACGAAGTTGCCGTAGTTGAACGCGGCCGCAGCCGGTTGGGCCGTCGCCAGCAGACCGACTGTCAGCAGCAGGCAGGTGAATCCGAAACTGGCGCGATTCGCGCGCAATGACACAAACCGCGAGGCAGAGAAAGTCGTCGCCATGGGCGAACTCCTGCAAGAGGTGGTTCAATTGTTGAAGACCCCGGAACCACAAGACCCCCTCGTGGACCGGCTTTCTCTGCCCTCAGTCCCTTTGTACGCCGTCGGACCGCGCAATGCAAGGGTTTTTATCCCCTGGTGCGCGATTTGGCCACAATTGGCATCGGCACGACGATGGTCCGGCCATCAAAAGTGAATATGGGTAAGTCTGCCGCCCTCTATCACTGCCCATCCGCATCGAACCGCCGCAGGATCAGCGTGTCGTTCTGACCGCCGAAGCCGAAGCTGTTGGACAGGGCCACATCCACCCGTCCAGCCCGCGCGGCGTTGGGCACGTAGTCCAAGTCGCAGGCGGGGTCCGGCCGGTGGAGGTTGATCGTCGGGGGCAGCATGTGGTCACGGATGGCCAGGACGCAGGTGATGGCCTCGACCGCGCCGGCCGCGGCGATCAGGTGGCCCATCATGCTCTTGATGGAGCTGACCGGCACCTTCGCCGCCAGCGGGCCGAAAACGACCTTCACCGCCCGTGTCTCGGTCGAGTCGTTCTCCTTGGTGCCCGTGCCGTGGGCGGAGATGTAATCGACGTCGCCCGGTTCGAGCGCCGCATCCTCCAGGGCCCAGCGCATGGACTCGACGGCGCCGCGCCCGTCGGGATGGATGTCGGTGATGCGGTACGCGTCGGCCGACGAGCCGTAGCCGACGACCTCGGCCAGGATCGCCGCGCCGCGCTGCCGGGCGTGGTCGAGTGTTTCGAGGATGAGCATGCCCGCGCCTTCGCCAAGTACGAAGCCGTCGCGGTCGATGCTGAACGGGCGCGAGGCGGTTGCCGGTTCGTCGTTGCGGTTGGACAGCGCGGTCAGGCGGTTGAAGCCCGTGACGCCCAGGGGGTGGATCATCGTGTGGGCGCCGCCGGTGATCATCACGTCGGCGTCGCCGCGGCGGAGAATCTGGGTGGCCTCGCCGATGGCCTGGGTCGAGGCGGCGCAGGCGGTCAGGCAGTTGTAAGCCGGCCCATAGGCTCCGAACTCCATGGCCAGATGGGCCAGGGGCATGTTCGGCTCCTGCTCGAGCTCACGCACCGGTCCGAGTCGGGCGGTCGCGGCCTTCGCCCAGGCGACCGCGTCCAGGCTGCGCTTCTCGCTTTGCCAGCCGATGAGGTTCGACGTCACATAGTTGTCGAAGTCCAGCGAGCCTTCACCTGAGCCGAGGTAGATGCCCAGGCGGTCGTGGTTGAGCGCGTCGCTACGCTCGAGTCCGGCCGCGCGCCACGCCATCGCGGCCGCACCCAGGGCAAAGCTGGTGTTCAAGCCGACCTGCTCATGTATGGCCGCGTCGCGCACCAGCGGGCGATGGTCGTAGTCGCGGACCTGGGCTGCGAACTGCGTGGGAAAGGTCGAGGCATCGAAGTGCCGGATCGGCCCGATACCCGATTCGCCCGCCAGCAGCCGCCGCCAGACGTCCTCGATGTCGTGGCCCAGCGGCGTGACCCAGCCGACGCCCGTGATGACAACCCGTTGACGCATGCCTGCTCCTGCCGAATCCTTGCCCGAAGCCCGCGGGCGGCTCAGTCTAGCGAAATCGTGGTGTGGACGTGCCCATGAGGGCGCCTGTCGGGCGGTGGAAAACTGGGGTGTCCAGGGTAGGTGGAAATTTTGATCCCATTAAAATCCCGTGAATACGGCGCTTACGCGCACGTCTGAAAAATGCCCCAGATTTTGTGAAGTTCGGGCTTGCATACCCAAGATATAGTGTTTAGAATCCGTGGTTGCCGGCTTGGATGGGCTGTTGGTGGGATGGCCCGTATGCAGGAAGTACGCCAAGCAGGCCATGTGAGCGGCTGGACGCGTTCAGTCCGGCGACAAACAAATCTGTTCGCCATCCGTAAGGCATGAATCTTACGCATTGGCGGGCGCGACTTCAAGGGCAGTGCGTGGCTTGCCCCTGACGATGGCTGCAAACCATCGCCAGGGCGGCGCGATCGATTTCATGGGGCCACGGAAGACCACATTTCACCGCGGATACGGACGTTCGCGGCGGCATTCATAAACGGTTGATGACGACAGGGGTGCAGTGATGAGAATTGCGCGGCATTTCACCGAGGCGGGCAAAGATGTCTACGACTGCGTGCAGTGGACGACGCGGTCGAGCCGCATCGGCAACCCGGACGGCTCGGTGGTTTTCGAGATGAACGACGCCGAGGTGCCCAAGGGCTGGTCGCAACTGGCCACGGACATCATGGTCAGCAAGTATTTCCGCAAGGCCGGCGTGCCGCAGACAGGCGACGACGGCAGGCCGCTGCGCGACGAGCAGGGCAATGTCGTCACCGGCCCGGAGCGCAGCGTGCGGCAGGTGGTGCATCGCCTGGCCGGCTGCTGGCGGTGGTGGGGCGAGAAGCACGGTTACTTCGACAGCGGCGAGGACGCCCAGGCGTTCTACGACGAGATGGCGTACATGCTGCTGCACCAGATGGCGGCGCCCAACAGCCCGCAGTGGTTCAACACCGGGCTGCACTTCGCCTACGGCCTGACCGGGCCGGCCCAGGGGCATCACTACACCGATCCGAAGACCGGCGAGACGCGGCTGGCTGAGGACGCCTACACGCATCCGCAGCCGCACGCCTGCTTCATTCAGGCGATCACCGACGATCTGGTCAACCCCGGCGGGATCATGGACCTGTGGGTCCGGGAGGCGCGCCTGTTCAAGTATGGCTCAGGGACCGGAACGAATTTTTCGCAGCTCCGAGCGGAAAATGAGCCTCTCAGCGGGGGAGGCAAGAGTTCCGGGCTGATGAGCTGGCTCAAGATCGGGGACCGTGCCGCCGGAGCGATCAAATCCGGCGGCACGACCCGCCGGGCCGCCAAGATGGTCTGCCTCGACCTGGACCATCCCGACATCGAGTCCTTCGTCAACTGGAAGGTGCGCGAGGAGATCAAGGTCGCCGCCATGGTCGAGGGCCTGCGCCACCTCAAGGCCCAGCAGAAGGAGACGGCCGAGAAGCTCGGCCTGCAACTGGACTACGACTTCAACGGTGAGGCGTACCAGACCGTCAGCGGGCAGAACTCCAACAACTCGGTGCGCATCCCGCACGAATTCTTCCATCGCGTGGATGCCGACGGCGACTGGGAGCTGACGTCGCGCACCGACGGCACCGTGCTCAAGACGCTCAAGGCCCGCGCCCTGTGGGATCAGATCTCGTACGCCGCGTGGCGCTGCGCCGATCCGGGCGTGCAGTTCGACTCGACGATCAACGAGTGGCACACCTGCCCCAACTCGGGCCGCATCAACGCGTCGAACCCGTGCAGCGAGTACATGTTCCTGGACAACACGGCCTGCAACCTGGCGTCGCTGAACCTGCTGAAGTTCTACGACCCCCGGAAGAAGCACTTTGATCTCGCGGGGTTTGAGCATGCGGTGCGGCTGTGGACGGTGGTGCTGGAGATCAGCGTGCTGATGGCCCAGTTCCCCAGCGAGGAGATCGCGCAGCTCAGCTACCGCTACCGCACGCTGGGCCTGGGTTACGCGAACCTGGGCGCGATGCTCATGCAGGCGGGCATTCCCTATGACTCCGACCGCGGCCGGGCCATCTGCGGCGCCATCACGGCCGTGCTCACCGGCCAGTCGTACGTCGCCAGCGCGGAGATGGCGGCCGAGCTGGGGCCGTTCCCGGGCTTTGCCGACAACCGCGAGCCGATGCTGCGCGTGATGCGCAACCACCGCCGCGCCGCTCACGGCGTGCCGCGCGATCCGTCCACCTATCCGCACGAACTGGACGACTACGAGGGCCTGGAAATCCGTCCCGTACCCATCGACGCGAGCCAGCTTGTCAGCGACGCCGGCCGGTGGCCGAACCTGGCCAACGCCGCCGACCTGCTCGAGCACGCCCGCGCCGCGTGGGACAAGGCCGTCGAACTCGGCCAGAAGCACGGCTACCGCAACGCCCAGGCGACGGTCATCGCGCCGACGGGCACGATCGGCCTGCTGATGGACTGCGACACCACGGGCGTCGAGCCGGACTTCGCCCTCGTGAAGTTCAAGAAGCTGGCGGGCGGCGGGTACTTCAAGATCGCCAACCAGTCGCTGCGTCCGGCCCTGACAGCCCTGGGCCACGACGAGCAGCAGGTGCGCGACATCCTGACCTACGTCATGGGCGCGCTGAGCCTCGACGTGCCCATGCCCGGCCTCGAAGAGAAGCAGGCGACCTTCGCCCAGTGGCTGCGCGACAGGAAGTTCACCGACGCCGACCTGGAAAAGATCACCAACACCCTCAGCGGCGCGATGGAGCTGAGCTTCGTCTTCAACGCCTGGACGCTGGGCCAGGAGGCTGTCGAACGCCTGGGTCTGGCCGGCGAGTCGGATGTGCTGGCGGCCCTGGGTCTCACGCGCACGCAGGTGGCGGCCCTCAACCGGATGATCTGCGGGACGGGCACGATCGAGGGCGCCCCACACCTGAAGGTCGAGCACTACCCGGTGTTCGACTGCGCCAACAAGTGCGGCAGGACCGGCCAGCGTTACATCGAGCCGGCCGGTCACATCCGCATGATGGCCGCTTCGCAGCCGTTCATCAGCGGCGCGATCAGCAAGACCATCAACCTGCCGCACGAAGCCACCGTGGCCGACATCCAGGCGGCGTATCGCCTGAGCTGGGAGCTGGGCCTCAAGGCCAACGCCCTGTACCGCGACGGCTGCAAGCTCAGCCAGCCGCTGAACGCATCGGCCGACGCTGAGGACGTCGAGGACGAGGAGGCCATCGAAGCGGGAAAAGAAGAGGTTTCCGCGGAGGTGGCTTTGGCGGCCAGCCGCGTTGCGACTGCGGAGACTAGCGCGCCGGCCGAATCCCAGGCCGCCCGCGAGCCGGTCGAGAAGATCGTCGAGCGCATCGTTGAGCGGCCGCTGCGCCGCCGCCTGCCCGACACCCGGCGCAGCCTGACGCACAAGTTCAACGTCGCCAGCCACGAGGGTTACCTGACCGTCGGCCTGTACGAGGACGGCACGCCCGGCGAAGTGTTCATCACGATGGCCAAGGAAGGTTCGACCATCGGCGGGCTGATGGACTGCCTGGGCACGGCCATCAGCGTGGCACTGCAATACGGCGTGCCGGTGGAATCGCTGATCAACAAATTCACGCACCAGCGCTTCGAGCCGGCGGGCATGACGCACAACCCGGACATCCCCTTCGCCAAGAGCCTGGTGGACTACATATTCCGCTGGCTGGGCATGGAGTTCATTCCCGGCTACCGGGCCGCCAACGCGCCGCGGCGCAAGTCAGCGGATAAGACGCCGGACAAGACGGCCGCGCAGGACGTGACGCCGGCCATGCTCGCGCAGACGTGGGGCAACACCCGGGACCGCAAATCCGATTCGGTGGCTGCCGATGCCGCGAGCCCGCACAGTGCGTCGGCGGAGGGCAAGGGCAACGGGAATGGCAACGGCAACGGGAATGGCCACGGCCACGCGCCGCAGCCGGTGATCGTGGCCAAGTCGCCGGCCGCGCCGCAGCCCGTCGGTCGTCTGCTCGCCGAGGCGGGTACGGGCGTGGATACCTCGGCCCTGTCGGCCGCGATGCGCGAGATGCAGGCCGACGCGCCGGGCTGTGAAGTCTGCGGCTCGATCACCGTCCGCAATGGTACTTGTTACAAGTGCCTCAACTGCGGGCACTCGATGGGTTGCAGTTGAACGTTTGACATCCCCCCCTTGCAGGTGGGCAGGTGGGCGGCGAAGCCTTGCACGCCACCCGACACAGGAGGAAGGCCGAGAGAGACGCACCAGCAGACGGATACGCTGGCCCCGAATCGGAACAAGCCGGCGACGACGAACACACGGTGAAACAGGGAGGTTCCTGACGCCGTCACCGGATCCGATGAAGCCCTCCAGGTTCTTTCCCTCCGCACCCCCGGGACCCACCCCCCGGGGGTTCTTCTTGCGCGACGGCAGCGATGAACCACGCAATCGCTCAGAAGTCGATGTGCCGTGCTTCCCACGCCTCAGCTTCGGGCGTGAAGTAGCGCACGCGCACCTTCTTGAACTCGCGCAGCGACCACAGGGCCTGGTAGTCGCCGATGCCCGTGGCGCGGCTCATGTCGGCCAGCGTCGCCTCGGCCTCGTCACGGTCGCGGGCGTGGACCATCGTGTAGATACGGTAAGGCAGGTCGCTGTAGGCCGGCCGCAGGTAGCAGTGGCTCACGGCCGGGAACTTCGCCAGGCGCCGGCCGGCGTCCTCCGCCTGTGACTCGGGGACGTTCCACATCCCCATGACGTTGGCGACAAAGCCCGTGCGGCGATGGCGCAGAACGGCCGCGAAGCGCCGCATCTGCCGGCGCTGCTCGAACCGCCGCGCCGCCGCCAGCAGTTCTTCCACACCGCAGCCGACCTCGGCCGCCCAGGCGTCGAACGGCCGCGCCTCGATCGGCAAGTCCTGTTGCAGCACGCGGATCATCGCGACATCCCGGCCCTCCAGGCTGTACTGGGCGGCAATATCCCGGTCGGCCTCGGTGAATGTGCCGGCGCCGGTCGACTCCGACGCGCGCCCGCTTTCTTCGTCGTCGGACATCCGCAGGCGCACGCCGATCTTGAACAGCCGCAGCGTCGGCAGCATCCGCGTCGCCGCGGCGCCTGACAATGCATGCAGACGTTCGACCGTCGCCTCCAATCCCAGGCGGCTGTCCGGCCCGACCGCCAGCGTGTACCACAGGTTGTACGCGTGGCTGCGCTCGTAGTTGTGCGACACGCCCGGATGAGCGTTGATCGCCGCGGCCGCCTGCTCGAGGCGCGGTGGCTCGACCTTCGCGGCCACAAGGCTGGACGCGTAACCCAGGGCATGCGTGTCGAAGATCGCGGAAATCTGGCGAATCACCCCGCGCTCGCCGCGCAGCGCCCGCAGCCGCCCGATCACGTCGTCCTCGTCCGCGCCCACTTCACGTCCCAGGACGGCAAACGGCCGCGGCTCCAGCGGAATCGCCGACTGCACGCGATCGAGCAGGCGCCTGTCCAGGTCGTCAAGCTGGGCGATGGTCGTGTCACTCATGCGAATGCGGCAATCAGCGGGAATCCGCGGCGTTTCATCGCATCGCCAAGGGGTCGGCGTCGGCCGGCTGCGGCCGCAGGTTTTCGGGCAGCAGATTCTCGATCGGCTCGCCGGTGATCTCTTCTTCGGTCAGGTAGCAGGCGGGGTCGGCCTCCCACGGATCGCCCGTGACCACCTCCGCCCGCGCCCGCAGCGCTCCGCCGCAGATCGCCTTGAAGCGGCATCGCCCGCAGCGGCCCTTGAGCAGCCCCAGCCGATCCTTCAGACCGGCCATGATCGGGTCCGACGTGTCCTGCCAGATTTCGCTGAACTTCCGCTGCTTGACATTGCCGAAGCTGCGGAACATCGAGAACTGGTCGGCATGCACGTTGCCGAAGTAATCGATGTCGGCGATGCCCACGCCTGACGAGTAACGCGCCCCGCCGTTCCACGCCTGCATTTCCAGCACCTGCTGGGCCCGCGGGTGGCCTTCTTCAAGCATCTTCAGATAGAGGAACGGCCCGTCGCACTGGTTGTCCACCGTGAGGATCTCGACGCGCTTGCCGTCGCGGTTGGCCTGAAGGGTGCGGCGGAAGATCGTCTCCACCGCCTGCCGCGCCCGCTGGGGATCGAGCGTGCCCAGATCCTTGCCCCGACCGGCCGGGCTCAGGTGGTAAAAGCACGCGCGGTTGATTTCCTCAGCCTCGATGAAGTCGAAGATCGCGTCCAGGTCGTCGCAGGTGTGCGGCGTGAGCGTCAGTCGCAGGCCGACCTTCTGCCCCACGGCCACGCAGTGGCGGAAGCCCTGCATCGTGCGGGCAAACGCTCCCTCCATGCCGCGGAACGTGTCGTGCACCGTGGGCCGGGCGCTGTCGAGGCTGATGCCGACGTATGCGAACTCGTGCTCCTTGAGCTTGGCGGCCGTCTCGCGGGTGATGAGCGTGCCGTTGGTTGAGAGCACCACGTGCAAACCCAGACCGCGGGCGTAACGGGCCAGCTCAAACAGGTCCGGCCGCACCAGCGGCTCGCCGCCGGAAAACAGCACGGCCGGCACTTCGAAAGCCGCCAGATCGTCCAACACAGCCTTGCACTGGTCGGTGCTCAGTTCGTCGGGATATTTGATCGCGGCCGAGTCGGTATAGCAGTGGATGCAGCGCAGGTTGCAGGTGCGGGTGAGGTTCCAGACGACGATGGGCCGCCGGTCCCTGGCCGCCCTGGCCAGCCGCATCCGCTGATGGGCCGGCGGATCGATCTGGGTCACCTTACGCCCGTAGCGGTGCGGCGTGCTGGGCGTCTCGATGCCGGCGTACAACACACTTACGTCAATCATCACGCAACTCCCAGACGCATCATACGCCAAAGCGGACCGGCGAGCGGTTTGCAGTCATGCCGCGGCCACCTGTAATATCGCACAGTACCCGATCGCGGGGCCGTAGCTCAATTGGGAGAGCACTAGCTTTGCAAGCTAGGGGTTGCCGGTTCGATCCCGGTCGGCTCCATTTCGCTGCAGCGTCGTCCATGCGGGTCGGCCGACGCCCGCGTGCGGAGCGGATACGCGCAAAAAGCACACGGCGGCGAGGACATGGCGGGGCCGCCTGTTGAACGGACGGGTATTCCAGAGCAATGGGCCATAGAGGACTCGAACCTCTGACCTCCTCGATGTCAACGAGGCGCGCTAGCCAACTGCGCTAATGGCCCGATGCAAACCTCAGCGGCCGTAGTTTAGCAGTCGACCGCGATCGGTCAAAGACCCTGACTCGCCCCGCCGACGGCAGGCAGGCTATCATCGCCGACGGCAATCCGCGATCACGCCGCAGTGGGAATCCGTCATGCGCCGCCCCAACATTCTGATCCTCTATACCGACCAGCAACGCCACGACGCCCTGGGCTGCAACGGCAATGCGCACATCCATACGCCGAACCTCGACCAGCTTGCGGCCGAGGGGCTTAACGCCGACCACTACTTCGTCAACCATCCGGTCTGCATGCCGTCACGCGTCAGCTTTCTGACGGGTCGGTACCCGTCGTCGCTGGGGATCTACAAGAACGGCACGGAAGTGCCCCACCACTGGCTGACCCTGCCGCGCATCCTGCGCCAGTATGGCTACCGCTCGGCGAATATCGGAAAGCTGCACTTTCTCAACCACGCCAACCGCGACCACCGCCGCGTGCATCCGGACTACGGCTTCGATCACCTGGAAATCTCCGACGAACCGGGCTGCTACGACGACGCCCATCGCGCGTTCGTGCGGGCGACGGCTCCGGACCAACTGGACAAGATCAGTTACGGCCTGCCGCCCGCGGCCCAGACGTGGCAGGACATGCTCGGCGGGCCCGATATCCGGCACCCGCAGCGCAAAGTCCTTGCGGCCCGCGCCTCGGCATGCCGCGATGACGTGACCCATACGGCCTTCGTCGCCACACGCACCATCGACTTCATCCGCGATCAGCAACGCAGCGGTCAACCCTTCATGGCCATCGCCGGGTTCTACTCGCCGCACGATCCCTGGATTGCCCCGCAACGCTTCCTCGATCTCTACGATGCCGACGCTCTGCCGCTGCCAGCCATGCCGGAACATCGACGCGACAAGCGTCCGGCCCACCTTCCCGCTGAGACCGACGTGCGCAGCATCATCCAGGGCTACTACGCGATGGTCAGCGAAGTGGACCACCACGTCGGCCGCATCCTCGACGCCCTGGAAGACACTGGTGAGGCTGACAATACGCTCGTGCTGTTCACCTCCGACCATGGGGAATGGCTCGGTGAGCACTGGCGGTTCGGCAAGGGCTACCCGGGCCACGACGCGGTCAGCCGCGTGCCCTTCATCGCCCGCTGGCCGGGTCGGATCGAACAGCCCGGCCGCACGTGCCGCGACATCGTCGAAGCTGTGGACGTCGCGCCCATGCTGCTCGAGGCCGCGGGCATTCCCATCGAGCCGTCGCTCCAGGGCCGCTCGCTGCTGCCCACGCTCACCGCGGCCGCGCCGCACCCGCGCGATTCAGCCCTCATCGAGTTTCATGACGCCCGCTGCCTGCGCACAGCCAGCCACCTGTATGTGGCCCACAATGACGGGCGAGAATTCCTCTACGACCAGACCACGCCGCTGGGCCCCTACCACGATCTGAGCAGGCAAGCGGAATTCGCCGAGACGCTGGCCCACTGCCGTCGCCGCCTGCTGGCCCGTATGATCGAAGCCGCCCCGCAGCGCGATCGGCAGTGGACGTACTAGGGACCGCTTTTCCCGCCATCCCGCAGGCTTCCCATGCGCACGCCCCAAACCTCACGCCTTCCGCCGAAGCCGTTCGTCTCCAGCAGCCGATAATCTTCAAGGCGCTTTGCTGATGGAGTTTCCCGATGACCCGTCCCGCCCGTGTTGTCTCATGGATAAAGTCCCTGGCCACCCTGGCCCTGGTGATTCTGCTGGCGATAGTCGCCTGGCGGTGGAGCTACACGCGGATGGCGGCCGAGGTCTACCGCGACCGGCTGCGGCAGGTTGTGGCTGAGCATCAGCAGCTTCAGGATCGATACAACCAGGCGGTGCGTCGCACGGCCGTGACGGAGCTGCGTGTTGAGGGCGGGCGGCTCGACGCGGTCATCCGCACCCTCGACGGCCAGGAAAGGATCATCCCGACGCCCTTCGATCCGGCCGGCGAGATTTACGTCGACTTCGCGGTGCGTGACGGGCGGTTATGGATTCGCCGTCTGTTCGATGCCGCCACGCCGCCGGCCCGGGGCGTGCTGATCGATCCGGAGCTGCTGGCCATCGACTGGGACGGGCCGGGAGCCCGCTTCGGCAAGGCGGTCTACCGCTCGCTGACTGAAGGGCGGTGGATCGTCACCGTCAGCGGCGACGGATCCTTGGCGCTGGTCAAGGCCGCCGCCGACGCGCCCACGCTCCTGACGCCTGCTCCGCCCGTCGGGGAGTTCGCCGAAATCGAACACCGGATCAATCAGCAGCTCGACACGATCAGCCCCGTGCAACTGCTTCGCCGCCTGCTGCTGCCGGCCTCACCGCCCGGAGAACATGCGACGAACCCGACGGCGCCGTAAGCATCCACACCGGATTCTGCTGGTTCGATACCGTGACCGGCGCCACGGGATGGCCCAACGGCTACGGACATCCACAATGACCGACACTTCTCCGATCGTGATCCTTGCCCCGACGATGGGAGAGTTGCGGGCCACCGTGCGGCGGTTGCGTCTGCAGGCGTCCGGGCCGTTGTACCGGGGGACGCATGGCGACCGGCCGCTGCTGGCGGCGGCCACGGGCATGGGGCGCGATCGCTCGCGGCAGGCGCTTGAGCAACTGTGTCGGCATCACGTGCCGGCCGCGTTGCTGGTGATCGGCTTTGCCGGGGGGCTTGATCCCCACCTGCGGGCCGGGCAAGTTGTCCGCGTCTTGCGGGTGTTTGAGCAGAGCGGACGGACGTGGGATCTGGGCGCAGACGGCCCGCCGCGGACCGTGCAATGCACAACCGGCCTCGGCTTGTCGCCGGGCGACGATGGGGCTTGCGGGAACGACGGCGGAGAACGTGTGGCCGTGGTTGGCGTGGATCGGGTGGTGACGACGGCGACGGCGAAGTCGGCGCTGCGGCGGCAATTCCCGGAGGCGTCGGTGGTGGATATGGAATCGGCATCCTTCGCGGCCTTCGCGGCTGCGCGTGGTTTGCCGCTGACAATCCTGCGCGCGGTGAGTGATCCGGCCGACGCCGCTCTGCCCGCGGGGCTGCTGATGTGCATCGGCGGCGACGGCGCCACGAACCGCGGCGCGGCCTTGGGCCTGCTGCTTCGCCGGCCGCATCTGCTGCCGACGATGGTGCGACTGGGCATGGCCGCCCACGCCTGTTCGGTCAATCTGGCCGATGCGGTGGCGCAGTGGCTGGCCACGCACACGGCATCCGGGGTAGAGTGACAGGTTCATGGACCTGACGCTCTGCTCGAGTCTGATCGTGTTCGGCGGCAGCTTCGATCCGCCGCACGTCGGCCACCTACGCCTGCCGCAACTGGCGCGTAAGAAGGTACGCGCTGACGTGGTGGCGTATGTCCCGGCCGCGCTCTCCCCGCTCAAGACCGACGCGCCGCCGTCGCCGGCACACCATCGCCTGGCCATGCTGCGTCTGGCGCTGGCTGATGAGCCGCACGCGACGATCCTCACCGACGAACTGGATCGAGCGGCCGATCACCCCGACCAGCCGAGCTACACCGTGGATACCCTGGCCGCCCTGCGCCAACGCATCGGCGATGAGCCGACCGTTCACCTGCTGCTCGGAGCCGACCAGGCGCCGCGGTTTCATAAGTGGAAAGATTTCGGACGCATTCTCGAGATGGCCTCGCCGCTGGTGATGCTGCGACCGCCGTGGACGCGTGACCGGCTGCTTGAGGCGCTGCCCCGCGAACTGAATCGCGCGACGTGGGAGCAGGCCATCGTCGAGCTGCCGCCGATCGATGTCAGCGCCACGGCCATCCGCCGCCGCGTGGCTGCCGGGAAAAATGTCGCGGGCATGCTCGATCCCGCCGTCGCACGTTACATTGCCGAGCATCGTCTGTACCAGGGCGACCGATGAACCCAACCAACGCGTCCCCTGTCGTCGTGTACGCCGGCCGCGATCTGCTCTTCGCCACGCGCATCGCTTCGACAGCCCGCGCTGCGGGTCTGGGCAGCGCGTCCGTGCGCGACGCCGCGTCCCTTTCAGCAGCGTTGGCGGCTTCGCCCCCGCCGACGTGTCTGGTGGTGGACCTCGATCAGGGTGATGCCGCCCTCACCCTGATCGCCCATGCGCGCGCTGCCGCGCCCGACCTGCGGATTGTCGCCTTCGGGCCGCACGTGGACCGCGACCTGCTCGTCGCGGCCGCGGAGCACGGAGCCGATACGGTCCTGCCGCGCAGCCGCTTCGTCGCCGACATGCCGCGCTGGTTGCGCGGCGACGGGTGTGATCCATGATTCGACACCGGGGCGGGCGAGAGAACAGCACCACCCATGCCAGGGATAATCCATGCAAAAACCCATGGACAGGCTGTCCATGGGTGTGCGGGCCTTGTGCTGTTGTGAGTTTCCATCGATCGGGCATTGGGGACGCTGCGCGCCGCGGTTACTGCTTGACTTCGTAGTCGGCATCGATCACGTCGTCGTCGCCGCCCCCACCGCTGGAAGCGTCGCCTGCGGTGGAGCCGCCCCCCGCGGCCCCGGCCCCCGTGGCGGCGCCCATCTTCTCGTAGATGGCCTGACCCAAGGCCTGGGCGACTTTGAGCAGCTCCTCGGTGGCCCGCTTGATGGCCTCTGGGTCGTCCTCCTTGATGCGCGATTCGACGCTGGTGATGGCCGACTCGATGTTGCCGCGCACCTCGGCCTCGACCTTGTCACCGTGCTCCTCAAGTTGCTTGCGGATCTGATACACGGTGTTTTCGGCATGGTTGCGGGCGTCGACCAGCTCGCGCTGCTTCTTGTCCTCGGCCGCGTGGGCTTCGGCGTCGGCCTGCATCTTGCGGATCTCTTCCTCGCTCAGACCCGACGAGCCCTTGATCTCGATGTTCTGGCTCTTACCCGTGCCCTTGTCGGTGGCTGAGACATTGAGGATGCCGTTGGCGTCGAGGGCGAACTCGACCTCGATCTGCGGCATGCCGCGCGGCGCGGGAGCAATGCCCGCGAGGTTGAAGCGGCCGAGCGTGCGGTTGTCCCTGGCGAACTGGCGCTCGCCCTGGAGCACGTGGATCGTCACCTCCGACTGGTTGTCGGCCGCGGTGGAGAAGACTTCCTTCTTGGAGGTCGGGATGGTGGTGTTGCGCTCAATCAGCCGCGTCATCACGCCGCCGAGGGTTTCGATGCCCAGGCTCAGCGGCGTGACGTCGAGCAGCAGGACGTCCTTGACGTCGCCTTCGAGCACGCCGCCCTGGATGGCCGCGCCGATGGCGACCACCTCGTCGGGGTTGAGGCTCTTGTTGGGCTCCTTGCCGAAGATCTCGCGGCAGATGGTCTGCACCTTGGGGATGCGCGTCGAACCGCCGACGAGGACCACTTCGTCCACGTCCCTGGGATCGAGCTTCGCGTCCTTGAGGGCCGCATGCACCGGCGTCTTGCACCGATCGAACAGATCGGCGCAGAGCTGTTCGAACTTCGCCCGCGTAAGCGTGATCTGCAGGTGCTTGGGGCCTTCCTGCGTGGCGGTGATGAAGGGCAGGTTGACCGTGGTCTCCTGCGTGGTCGAGAGCTCGCACTTGGCCTTCTCGGCCGCCTCCTTGAGGCGCTGCAGGGCCATCGCGTCCTTGCGCAGGTCGATGCCCTCCTGCTTGCGGAACTCGTCGGCGAGATGATCGATGAGGCGCTGGTCGAAATCGTCGCCGCCCAGGTGTGTGTCGCCGTTGGTGCTCTTGACCTCGAACACGCCGTCGCCGATGTCGAGGATGGAGATGTCGAACGTGCCGCCGCCGAGGTCGAAGACAGCGATCTTTTCGTTCTTCTTCTTGTCCAGCCCGTAGGCCAACGCCGCGGCCGTCGGCTCGTTGATGATCCGTTCGACCTGCAGGCCGGCGATCTGGCCGGCTTCCTTCGTCGCCTGGCGCTGCGAGTCGTTGAAGTAGGCCGGCACGGTGATGACGGCCTTGTCGACCTTCTCGCCCAGATAGTCCTCGGCCGTCTTCTTGAGATTGCCCAGGATCATCGCGCTGATCTCCTGGGGCGTGTAGGTCTTGTCGCGCACGCGCACCTTGACGAGCTCGTCCTCGGCCCCGACGACTTCGTAGGGCACGATCTTCTCCTCGCTGTGTACTTCGCTGTGCCGCCGGCCCATGAAGCGCTTGATGGAGTAGACCGTGTTCTTCGGGTTGGTCACCTGCTGGTGCTTGGCCGGCTGGCCGACGAGGCGTTCGCCCTTGTCGGTGAACGCCACGATGGACGGCGTGGTCCGCGCGCCCTGGCTGTTGATCAGCACCTTCGGCTGGCCGGCTTCCATCACCGCCACCACCGAGTTGGTCGTGCCCAGGTCAATGCCGATTGTCTTTGCCATGTTCAGGCCCCTTTCGCGTATCGTAGGGGGTGCATCGCGCACGGCCGCAGGGTCGCGGCCGTACAAAATTACAGCTTCCCAGGACGCTTAATCGCAATCCCGATGCCATCGCTTATGACGCGAGGCCCCCTTCTGACAGCCTTCAATGAGGCTTTTCAGCCTCCGGAGGCTGCCAGCGACGCGTCCGGCTTTCATTCATCTGCCAATATGGCAATCCTGTCCGACACGCAGGCCGGGGCCTTCACGGCGGGACGATCGACCCGCATTCGCACTCGCAGCCCCGTGCCAAACCCGCCGAGTTATCCACATTCTCCGGCATTTTCGGGCCTTCGCGCGATGGCTACTTGAAACCCCTGTGTTTTCCAGTGAAAATGCGTCCGGTCGTGCGTAAAACCCTTGTTTCGTCAGGGAAAAACGACCTGTCGCGGAATGGAAGCCACATGCCATTGCTTAAGGAGAGTTTCAAAATGGCCAAATCCAGGAACAACGGCGCCGCCAAGCCTCCGACCAAGGGCGAGGTCTACAGCACCATCGCCGAGAAGACGCAACTGACCCGCAAGCAGGTCGCCGCGGTCTTCGATGAACTGAGCGCTCTGATCAAGAAGAATCTCAGCCGCGGCCCGCAGGCATTCACCGTGCCCGGGCTGTGCAAGATGGTCGTCAAGAAGAAGCCCGCCACCAAGGCGCGCATGGGCATCAACCCCTTCACCAAAGAGCAGGTGATGTTCAAGGCCAAGCCCGCGAGCAAGACGGTCCGCATCCGTCCTCTCAAGAACCTCAAGGACATGGTCTGAACCGTCCCCAAGGCCTGAGGGTTCAGGCCACCGGTAAGCCAATTCTGCGGCGGCCGCCGCCGCGGCACAATCTCGTTCGACACCCGCCGTTCCGCGACGCGACCATAAAGAAGCCCCGGCAAGCTCCGAAGCCGGGGTTCTTTTATGCGCTGTCCTCGCCGTCACAGCGAGCGCTGTTCGGCGGCGATGGGAACTGCCGCCAGCACCACACGAACACAAGCGTCATCAGCAGACTGAACAGCCCGGCCGCCTCGACGCGCACCGCCATCGCCCCCGCCGGCAGGGTCACGCCCGCGCCGCTGACCAGCCCCGCGAACACCGCCACCGCCGGCAGCGACAGCCATCCGGGGCTCAGCGGGTTCACCGCGCCTGATGACATGACCACCGGCAGCGCCAGCACCAGCGCCGCCGCCCCGCGCACATCGCCCCCTGTCGCCACCAGGACTGCGCCCGCGATCCACACGCCGATCAGCCAGCGATGTCCGGCGAGCATCAGATTGCCGCGTCCGGCTGTGCGATCGGCATGGGCGTGCGTCGCCCATCGCTGCGCGCAGCCGGCCAGCACCGCCCACACTGTCACATCGAACAGCGGCGCGCCTGATCCATGCACATCGACGAACCACGGCCGCACGCCGACCGCCATGCCCAACACGCCGATCGCCGACGCGATGAAGCAGCCGCCGATCAGCACGGCCGTCAACAGGTCGGCCGTAAGCCTGCCGTGCCGCAGCGACAACGCACCCTGCCACAGAAACGGCCAGCCGGCGGCCAGGCACATCCAGCCGGCGAGCATGGCCTCGATCAGCCATGGCAGAGCCATCCCCCCGCTTGATCCCGCCCCGCCCTGCCCCGCGCTGCCGGCGAGCATCGGCCCCAGGTAATGCAGCGCCAACGCCGGCAGGCCGAACACCAATGCTGTGGCCAACCGCGATTTGTATTCCCACGCGACCCGCGTCCTCAGAGCCGCCAGTTTGACGTCGGGATCAAAGCGTGCGCCGACGCGGTCGCGCAGCTCCAGGCCGAAGCGCCGGGCGATCGACGCCGCGCGATCCATGGCCCCTTCACCGAGACCGGATTGCTCAGATGCATCTGCGGCATCCGCGCCCCCCGACCACAGCCACGCCGCCTGCCCGGCCGGATCGACGGCGTTGGCCGCGCCCGCCGCGTGCCACGCAGCCGACAATCGCCGCGCCAGGGTCGGATCCTGCAAGCCGTCGAGCACCACCGCCGTCTTCTTCATGCCACGTCAACCTGTGTTATGCGTCCACACACCGCGCCGCTTCCCCCGACGTGCGGCCGGTGATAACCTTTCGCCTTCCCACCGCCCCCGCCCCCCGGATACCCGCGGAGCCGATCATGAGCAGCAGCCCCCCCGCCGGAAACAAGCACATCATCCACGCCCACGATCGCCACATGATCGTGAACCTGCCACGTTATCCGATCGCCATGGTCCGCGGCGAGGGCTGTCGCCTCTGGGATGCCGACGGCAAAGAATATCTCGACCTGTTCGCCGGCTTCGGCGCGCCGATCCTGGGCCACTGCCACCCCGCGCTGGTCGAAGCCGTCACCGAACAGGCGCGGCAGCTCTGGCACGTGGGGAATCTGCTGCACACCGAGCCACAGACGCGCGCCGCCGCCGCCATCGCCGGGCATTGCGGCTTCGATGGCCGCGTCTTTTTCTGTCACAGCGGCGCCGACGCCAATGAGGCGGCCATCAAGCTTGCCCGGCTCTACGGCAAGGTTCATCCGGGCAGGACCGATCCGACCGACGGCGGCCGCTTCCGCGTCATCTCGGCCACGCGATCGTTCCATGGCCGCTCGTTCGCGACGATGGGCGCAACGGGTAACGCGGCCGTGCGCCAGGGCTTTGAGCCGCTGCCGCCGGGATTCGTCAACGTCGAATACAACAATCTCGATGCCGTCCGCCAGCAGGTCGACGATCAGACCGTGGCCGTGCTCGTCGAACCGATCCAGGGCGAAGGCGGCATC
>CAZUUQ010000017.1:28762-35373 GCA_964622625.1 uncultured Phycisphaeraceae bacterium
CGCGATGGGCGCACATGCCATGACCCGGCTCGACGCCATGCGCGACAAGGCCCCCGGCCTGATTGGCCCACGTGGCAAGGGACTCTTCATCGGCGTTCAGCTCGATCCCGCAGCCGGGTGGTTCGACAAGGCTGGAGACGTGGTGCTGCGTTGCCTCGACCGCGGCCTGCTGATCGGCAACGCGGGCAACGACGTGCTGCGCCTCGCGCCGCCGCTGACCATCGGCCGCGACGACCTGGACCGCGGCCTGGACATCCTCAAAAGCGTGCTGGCGGTCGACTGACAGCCGGCTGATGCGGGCAAATGGAAGAGAAAATGGACGACATGAAATGAATCAAGTCGAACCTCCTGAACGGCAAAGCACCACTGACCCGGAAACCGGACGGACGGTGATCCGCTGGACCGGCTCGTCGGCCAGGGACCAGCACCTTTACTTCACGTCGCATTCGGTCACGGCCGACGGACGCTACCTGCTGTTTATTTCCGAACGCAGCGGCGCGCCGAACCTGCATGTGATCGAGCGGGCCGACGGCGCCATCCGCCGGCTTTCCCATGCGGACGCTCTGCTTCGCGCCTACTGCTATCCCGGCGGCACGACGCGCGGTTTCAGCAAGGCCGCGCCCTATCTCGACGCCCAGCGCAACGTGGCCTACTGGGTGCAGGACGATCAGGCGTGGCGCTGCGGCCTCGATCGCGGGGCCGAGCCGGAGAAACTCGCCGACCTGCCCACGGGCTGGTACACGGGCTTCTCGCACCTATCGCCCGACGGGCGGACATTCTGCGTGCCCTGCACGGACCCGCGGGCGTTTCGGGACGAGGACCGGACGCAGGCGGATCAGCTTCGGGCCGTACCGTGGGCCATGATCGAGCAGGGGCTGGTGACGAAGCTGTGCCTGGTGGATACCGAAGCGCGCACGATGCGCGTGCATGCGGAGCTGCCTTTCTGGGTCACGCATGTGCAGTTCGATCCCACAGGCAGCGGGCGGATCCTGTGCAACTGTGAAGGCCGCGTCGGCGCCCATGCGCAGCGCGATTTCCCCTACTGGGGCCGGCTGTGGGGCGTTGAGCCAGACGGGAGCTGGCGGCGGCTTTATGATCAACCCGAGGGCGAGTTCCTCAATCACGAAAACTGGACGCCGTCGGGCGACGCGATCATCTACCACGGCACGCGCGACGGCGCGCACTTCATCGCCGCGCGCACATGGGAGGGCCGACAGCTTTTCGAACACGACACGCGCGGCACGGGCGTGCATCACGCGATCAGCACGCCCTGGTTACGCCGCTTCACCACCGACAGCAACGACGGCTGCGTCTACCTGTACGACCTGGACGCCCCGCCGACGCGGCACGAAACGCGCCTCTGCCGGCACGACACCAGCTACCGCGAGCAGGACATGCACGCGCATCCCATCATGAACCCCGCGGGCGACGGCGTGGTCTTCACAAGCGACCGCGACGGGGTGTGCAATGTGTATGAAGTGGTGCTGCAAGATTGAGAGGCCGACGACGCGCGGGCATGACGGCGAGTTCGTCGCGCGTGCGGGCAAACAAGGCTTTGCCCCCACCGGTTCAGGTAAGCTACGGCGTCACCATCGGCCGAGAATCGCGATGATCACACTGGCGGCGGACATCGGCGGCACGTCGATCAAGCTGGGATTGGTCGCAGGGGAACGGGTGCTGGCGCGCGATCGGCTGGAGCTGAGCGATCGGCGGCATCTGGCGCCGGTGCTGGCTTCCGTGGCGGAGCGCTGGCGGGCGATGTTACAGCAGGCGGGGCGGACAGTGCAGGAGGCGGAAGGCGTCGCCCTCGCGTTTGCCGGCGTGGTCGACGCGCGCCGGCGGCGGGTGCTGGCGACCAACGAGAAGTTCACCGACGCGCCTGACCTCGATCTGCGTCAATGGGCGCGCGATGTGTTCGGTCTGCCGCTGTGGATCGACAACGACGCGCGGGCGGCGCTGATCGGCGAATGGCGCGCGGGTGCGGGGCGCGGCATGGATGACCTGGCGATGGTCACGCTGGGCACGGGCATCGGCGCCGCGGCCGTCAGCGACGGACGCCTGCTCCGCGGCCGTCACGGGCTGGCGGGCATGTTCGGCGGACATCTGACAGTCAACCTGCATGGCCGCCGATGCACCTGCGGCAACGTCGGCTGCGCTGAGGCCGAGGCGTCGACCGACCGCCTGCCCGAAATCGCGGCAGCGATCGCGATGCAGCGCGGCCTTGCCGCGCAGTGGTCGACTGAACCTTCGCTGGACTACGCCACGGTCTTCGCCCGGGCGGAGGCGGGTGATGAACTCGCCGCGGCCGTGCGCGATCACAGCCTGGCGGTCTGGTCGGCCGCGGTGGTGAACATCATCCACGCTTATGGGCCGCAAATGGTGATCCTCGGCGGGGGCATCGTTCATGGCTCGCCGTGGATCATCGAAACCATGCAGCCCTACGTCGATCACCACGCCTGGACGCCGTGGGGCCGCGTCAAGCTCGTGAGACCCGCCCTCGGCGATGACGCCGCCCTCATCGGCTGCGGCTTCATGCCGCGGATGGCCGATGATGACGGCGATACCGCGGCATCGAGGCAGCCGCGGCCACCCGAAGTTCCCCGCCATTCCGGGCCGCGTTAGGCCATTGCCCATGACCGATCCGACCCACCAGAGGCAGTCCGCCGTCATGGACACAGGCGCGATCATCGGCCCGGACTACTGGTCCAACTACGACAAACAACCGTGCGTCACGGTGCCGTCAACCGCCGGCGACACGTGCGTGGCCGGGTGGGATGCGATCGCGGCTCAATTGGGTCAGCGGTTGACCGGGCGCGGGGCGGCCGTGCTGGTCGTGGACTGCTACGTGGGCGTGCACGTGGATGAGGTGCGCGAGGAACTGAGCCGGCGCCTGCAACCCGCGCTGGTGATCAACAGCCGCGAGGCGTTCCGTGGTAAAGACGAGATTGAGCGACTTGTCGAGCCGTTTCTCGGCGGCGACGACCCGCTTTTCGGCTTTCTCTGCGGGCTGACAATGGACCGGTTTCTCGACCCCGACAGGCTGGCGGCGCTGCGCCGGCAGGTCGAGCAGGCGCGGGGCCTGGTGCTGGTGGTGGGCGAAGCGGCGGCGGCGATCCATGACGGCCACGTTCTGGTTTACGCCGACATGCCGCGCTGGGAAGGTCAGTTGCGCCAGCGGCGCGACGAAGTCGGCAACCTCGGCGTGGACAACGCGCGGCTCAAGGCGTCGCTCCAGTACAAGCGATCCTACTTCGTCGACTGGCGCGTCTGCGATCGCTGGAAGAAGCCACTGCTGACGCGGTCGGATTTCTTCCTCGATACCACCCGGCGGCAGTCGCCCAAGCTCGCCTGCGGCCAAGCGGTGCGTCGCGGCCTGTCGGAGACGGCGCGGCGGCCGCTGCGCCTCGTGCCGTTCTTCGATCCCGGACCGTGGGGCGGTCAGTGGATGCGCCGCGTGTGCGGGCTCGACGGCTACAACCAGCCCGAGCCGGCCAACTACGCCTGGTGCTTCGACTGCGTGCCCGAGGAAAACTCGCTGCTGCTGGGTTTCGGCCCGCATCGCTTCGAACTGCCGGCCGTCGATCTGGTCTTCCGCCACCCCCGCGAACTGCTGGGCGACCCCGTGCATGCCCGCTTCGGCGACGAGTTTCCCATTCGCTTTGACTTCCTGGACACGATGGACGGCGGCAATCTGTCGCTCCAGGTGCATCCGCTGACCGAGCAGATCCAGCAGGCCTTCGGCATGCCCTACACGCAGGATGAGAGCTACTACCTGCTGGACGCCGGTCCCGACGCCTGCGTCTACCTGGGCCTTCGTGAAGGGGTCGATGCGGCGGCGATGTTCCACGACCTTGAACGCGCCCAGGCCGGCGGCCCGCCCTTCGAGGCGGAGAAGTACGTCAACCGCTTCCCCGCCCGACGGCACGACCATTTCCTCACCCCGGCCGGCACGATCCACTGCTCGGGCCGCAACTGCATGGTGCTGGAGATCAGCGCCACGCCGTACATTTTCACCTTCAAGCTCTGGGACTGGGGCCGGCTGGGACTCGACGACCTGCCGCGGCCGATCAATATCGAACGCGGCCGACAGGCCATCCAGTGGCAGCGCACCACCGACTGGGTGAAGCGGGAACTGATCAACCGCGTCGAAGAGGTGGCCGCTGGCGAGGGTTGGCGCGAGCAGCGGACCGGCCTGCACGAACGCGAGTTCATAGAGACGCGCCGCCACTGGTTCACCCGCACCGTCGCCCACGACACCGGCGGCATGAAGAGCGGCAGTGTCAACGTGCTCAACCTGGTGCAGGGCCGCGAGGCCGTCGTCGAATCGCCCGAAGGGGCGTTTGAGCCGCTGGTCGTTCACTACGCCGAGACGTTCATCGTGCCCGCGGCGGTCGGCCGCTACACCATCCGCCCCTGCGGCCAAGGCACGGGCCAGCCATGCGCGACAGTCAAGGCCGGCGTCCGCCGGGGATTGCGGGAAGTCTGAGGCGGAAGGACGCTGCCGTCGCCCGCGTCGGCCTCGTTGCGGTCGATCCACGTTAAAGTGGTCGCATGTCGCGTACCGCTCCCGCATCCCGCTCATCCGCGCCGGCCGGCGGCGATAAGCCCGCCACCCCCGCCATGCGCCAGTTCGAGCACTTCAAGAAGATGCACCCCGACTGCGTGCTCTTCTTTCGCATGGGCGACTTCTATGAAATGTTCCACGACGATGCGAAGCTGGCCCATCAGGTGCTGGGCGTCACGCTGACGCAGCGGACCGAGGGCGTGCCGATGGCCGGCGTGCCGTATCACGCGGTTGAGGGCTATCTGCGCCGCATGATCCAGGCCGGCTATCGCGTGGCGGTGTGCGATCAGGTCGAGGATCCCGCCCAGGCCAAAGGCGTGGTCAAGCGCGACGTCACCCGCATCATCACCCCCGGCACGCTCACCGATGAATCGTTGCTGGACGAGGGCGTCGAGAACCCGCTGGCGGCTGTGGTGATGGACGAAGGCGGCGGGGCCTGTGCCGCGTGGGTGGAACTTTCCACGGGCTCGTTTCGGGTCGCACGATTTGAATCAGGCACATGGGCGGATGAGCTGCAGCGTCTGCGGCCACGCGAGCTGCTGTATGCCGATGATGACAGTGGCAAGCCCCCTGCCGCGATTGCGGAGCTTGCGCGATTGCTCAATGCGGTGGCCACACCACGGCCGGCCTGGCAGTTTCGTCTGCGCGACGCGGCCGAGGCGCTGCGGCGGCAGTTTCAGGTGGCGACGCTCGAAGGCTTCGGACTCGGCGAGCAGGACGAGAGCGCTGTCCTGATCGCGCCGGCCGGCGCGGTGGTGCAGTACCTGCTGGAGACGCAGCGTCACGACGACGGGGCTGCTCGCGACCGCCTGCCGCACCTGCGCCCGCCACGACGGTATCAGCGCGAGGCGCACATGGTGATCGACCCGATCTCCCTACGCAGCCTGGAGGTCGATCAGACGCTGCGCAGCGGACAGATCGAGGGCAGCCTGCTCGGTGTGCTGCGAAGCTGCGCCACGGCCATGGGCAAGCGACTGCTGCGCCACTGGCTGTGTTATCCGTTGTGTGACCGGGTTGAAATCGAAAAGCGGCAGCGTGCGGTGGGCGGGCTGGTCGAGGACCATCGGTTCCTGGCCGACTTGCGTACCGCCCTGGGTCAGGTGCAGGACGTGCAGCGGATCGCCAGCCGCATCGGCGTCGGCCGCGCCACGCCGCGTGATCTGGTGGCCCTGGGCCGCAGCGCCGCCCAGGCTGTCGCCCTCGCGCAGCTTCTGGCTGATCGGCCCGCGGTCAAAGCGTGGTACGAGGCGCTGATCGATGTGAGCGTGCCCCTGGCGGAGCTGGGCCACCACATCACCAACCACTGCGTCGACGCCCCGCCGGCACACCTGCGCGAAGGCGGCCTGATCCGCGACGGCGTGGATGCACAGCTCGACGAGCAGCGCAGCCTGCAGCGCGACAGCCATCAGTGGCTGGCCCGCTACCAGAAGCAACTCGTCGAGGAAACCAGCATTCCTTCGCTGAAGGTGGGTTACAACAAGGTTTTCGGCTACTACATCGAGGTGACGGCCGCCCACCGCGACAAGCCGCCCGATTCCTGGAGCCGCAAGCAGACGCTCAAGAACGCCGAGCGGTACATCACGCCTCAGCTCAAGGAATTCGAGGACAAGGTGCTGGGGGCCGAGAACCGTGCCGTGGCCCGCGAGCAGGCGCTGTTCGCTGAGCTGTGCGACGCGGCGGCCGCGCGGCTCGACGAGTTGAACACGCTGGCGGAAACGGCCGCGGAGCTGGATGTGCTGGCGTGCTTCGCGGGTCGGGCGGTGAAGGGGCGGTATGTGCGGCCTGTGATCGCCAATGAACCGGTGCTCGACATCCGCGGCGGGCGCCATCCGGTGCTCGATGAGATGCTCGGCGATCAGTTTGTGCCCAATGATGTGGGGTTGGGGTCGACGAACGCGGACGGGGAGTCCGCCACGCTCGCCCTCATCACCGGGCCGAACATGGCCGGCAAGAGCACCTACATCCGTCAGACCGCGCTGATCACGCTGCTGGCGCACACGGGCAGCTTCGTGCCGGCCGACAGTGCGACCGTCGGCCTGTGCGACCG
>CAZUUQ010000017.1:35473-39239 GCA_964622625.1 uncultured Phycisphaeraceae bacterium
CTGCACCGGATCGTGCCGGGCGCGACCGACCAGTCCTACGGCATCCATGTGGCCAAGCTGGCGGGCCTGCCGCGAAAGGTCGTCGAGCGCGCCCACGAGCTGCTGGCCCAGCTTGCCGTCAGCCACGAGGGCGCCGCCGTCGCCGGGTCGGCGTCCGTATCGTCACGCGACCGCGTCCAGCCCAGCCTGTTCGACACCGCCAACACTCAGCCGCACCCTGTCATCGACGAGCTGCGCCGCCTCGATCTGACGGGCCTCAGCCCCATGCAGGCCTTTGATCTGCTGCGGCAGTGGCGACAGCACATTGACGAGCATTGAGTGACTGGCAGTCGCATTTTTCCATTTGGACACCTCGTTCACAAGACAGGTGTCTTCCGGTCCGCGGCCGCCCTGCGCGTGTGCCGGATTTCCGGTGCATGACGGCAATCCTGTGATTGCTGCCGCGACGCGATGACGGACACGTCCCACAAAGCACGCCGACAAGCGCCCAACCCCCACAGATTTTCATTGACGTGCGAATCGGCTCGCACCATATTGCCTGTGGCTGACGCAATCACCGTCGGCCCCCTCGGCCGGGGTTCTCTCCCAACCCGATTTCGCCTCGGCCGCGTGCAACGGCATGACGTACGGCCTGGCGGCGCGCGCCGCCCCGTGATCATCCATCCCCTTTCTCCCGGTCATGGAGGTGAACAATGTCACAGTGCCCCCGAACAGCGACTGCACGCCAACGCATCGGCACGCCGACACGCATCCTGGGTGCGGCAACGGTCTTGTTTCTCGGCTGCGTCACAGCCGCTCAGGCCGGACCGGCTGCCCTTCACTACGCACTGACCGATCTGGGCACGCTTGAAGGCGACAGCATCGCCTACGCGATCAACGAACTGGGACATGTGGTCGGCATCTCCAGACCCGCCGACCACACGAGCCGTGCATGGGTATGGAAACCCGGCGTGGGATTGACCGAGCTGCACGGCCTGGGCGGCGACCAGACTTTCGCCTATGACATCAACGATGCGGGGCAGGTCGTCGGCGGGGCAGGCATCGACTTCACAGTCCATGCCCTGCTGTGGGATGGCTCGACCTCACCCATGGACCTGAATCCAGGGCCGGAACATTTCAGCATTGCGCAGGCGATAAACAACGCCGGCCGCGTCCTGCTTCAGGCGCAGAGGGGGCTTGAGCCGGGCAGCAGCCTCATGCTCTGGGACGCGGACAGCGGCCTGGTGGACTACGGCCGGCTCAACGGCACCGACGCCCAGGGATGGGCCATCAACGACAGCGACGAAGTGGCCCTCTACTGGACCGCCCAGGGAGCGCCGCCCCATGCGATGCGATGGCATCCCGAAGACGGGCTGTGGTTTCTGAGCAATGACATTCCGAGCGCCACCGGCGGCGTTCAGTCCGTGCTGTCGGGCAACAGTCAGGCGATCAATGAAGACGGGCAAGTGGCCGGTGCATATTTCGTGCAGGGCGTCCCGGGCGGCTGGCGCGCGTTTCGCTGGACCCCTCCGTTGTATCCCAAGAGCCAACCGCAAGGTCACATGTCGGAACTGGCGACCCTCGGGGCTGAAAGCATCGCCTGGGGCATCAACGACAGCGGCGATGTCGTTGGCTTCTCAAATCCCGTCGTCAACAGCCGCAACGAGGAAGATTTTCGTGCCGTTCTGTGGAAATGGCGCATCGAGGTACTGCCCGACGGCAGCGAGCAACCGGTCATCGAACTGTACAACCTCAACGATCTGCTGGTGGGCCCTGCGGGCGTCGGCTGGACACTGCTGGGCGCCCAGGACGTCAACAATGCCGGCCAGATTGTGGGCTACGGCTTCAACCCGCAGGGCCAGATGCGGGCTTTCCTCCTGACCCCCGTACCGGAACCGGCCGTCGCCGTCCTGATCCTGCTGCTGGGCGGCTGTTTGGCCGCCGTGCGTCGAAATCGGTGAGCTGGTTGCAGTATCAAGGCGCCACCCGGACACGGATTCGCTCACCCGCTGCAGGATCGTACCTATATAAGACCGTGCCAATCCTAATTGCGGAGCGTTGCGGTGCCGTTTTTAATGGTGCTGGCGTGTGATGGTCGATCCACTGACATGGCCCCGGCAACTTAAGGACCGGGGGCCGTCGGCCAGAAGTCGCGAAAAACGGCCCAAAGACCGGCATTATGCGTCTTGTTTAGCATCAGAGAATTTTGTGTGGAAAAGTCCGGTAACTGAACACACGGCTCGCGGACGGCGTACAATGGTGTAGACAACAAGCAAGCAATGGGGCTGACGAATCCACCCCCCCTCACGGCCCGCATGGTGTTCCCCCTACGCCGGCGGGCCATTTTTATGCGCCCAACTCGCAGCGCCGCATTCGCGGCAAACCATACCACCTGTGCCCCGCCTCGCTGTGCAACTACAATCTTTGGTGGTCAGCCAGGCATCGGCTCGCCCCCTACAATGCCGGCATCGTCCCTGCGCGACGCACGCGCTGTCCGATAAGACGCAGACGATTGTTCGAGGGCACTGACATGAATGACCTGCATCTGTTCCGCGTCACCGTCGGAGGCTGGTGGCTGGCGTTGGGCGTCTGGCTTGGGGCGATGATCATGCTCGGCCTGGCCGCGGCCGCGACGTTCCGAGCCGTCCGCAGCTTCGAGCCGACTATAAACGTCCCCGGCTATCCGATGCAGGACGAACATGCCGCTGCGCGCCATGCCGACATCATCGCCGGCGCGGCCGTCGGACGCAGCCTGCGCTCCCTGTCGATGCTTCAGCGCCTCTGCGCCTTCGTGGCCGTCGCATGTCTGATCGTGCAGACCAGCGTGCTGGCGCATCACCTGGCCGGCGGGGCATGGGGCTGGCCCAACGTCCTGCGCATGATCTTCATCGCCCTGCCCGTCCTCATCCTGCTGGCGGACATCTACGTCGTCAACCCGCGCGTCTGGTCTTTGCGCGAGCAGATGTTCGCTGCGGCGGTGACCGTCGAACAGCGCGCTGCCGCGCGCGGTGAATTCCAGAGCGCTCACAAGTTCAACGAAAACATGCACAAGGCCGCGACGCTGCTGCTGGCCGGCGCGATGATCGTCTCGGCCGTCGCGTTGCATCCCGGTCATACAGATCCGGCACGCGCCGGTGAGGCATCGGCCGATGAACGCGCCCGGATGCGTGACGGATTAAGATGACCCGCATGTCCGCCCGGAAAACCGCCTCGAAGGAAGCCGCCACAAAGAAAGCCGCCGGCCGCGGGCCATCGCCCAGAGGTCGCGCCGCCGATCGCCAGCGGCGCGCAGCCGCCATCTACGGTGAACTGGAGAGGCTCTACCCCGACGCCCGCTGCGCCCTGAACCATCGCAATCCCTTCGAGCTGCTGGTCGCCACGATCCTGTCGGCCCAGTGCACCGACGCGCGCGTGAACATGGTCACGCCGGCGCTGTTCAAACGCTTCGGCTCACCCGCGAAGATGGCGGCCGCCGACCTGGCGGAGCTGGAGGAACTGATCCGCAGCACCGGCTTCTATCGCAACAAGGCCAAATCGATCCAGGGCGCCGCCGCCCGCATCATGGCTGAGCATGGCGGGAAGGTGCCCGACACGATGGAGGCCCTGCTCAGGCTGCCCGGCGTGGCCCGTAAGACCGCCAACGTCGTGCTGGGCAACGCCTTCGGCAAAAGCGAAGGCGTCGTCGTCGATACGCACATCGCCCGCCTGTCGCAGCGCATGGACCTGACGCGCCACACCGACCCGGTGAAGATCGAGCGCGACCTGATGGTGCTGTTCCCACGCGAAA